>NZ_JBLZPT010000015.1:0-130599 GCF_049199985.1 Pseudomonas kitaguniensis | reverse complement strand
ATCTAGACCGATGGCTCAGCCCAAAAATGGAAACCCCCGTAGATACGGGGGTTTCGGCCTTGTGTCAATCTATGTTGTGTCGTGTCAATCTTTATTGTTTTGTGTCAATCTTTATTGTTAGAAACCACCTGGAGGCCCGTTGGGCCTCCAGAGTCTGCGGTATTACTCCACCGTCACCGATTTTGCCAGGTTACGTGGCTGGTCAACGTCAGTGCCCTTAAGCACAGCAACGTAGTACGACAGCAGTTGCAGCGGGATGGTGTAGAGGATCGGCGACAGCGTGTCGTGGATGTGCGGCATGTTGATGACGTGGGTGCCTTCGCCGTTGGTCATGCCGGCTTTTTCGTCGGCGAACACGATCAGTTGGCCGCCACGCGCGCGCACTTCCTGCAGGTTGGATTTGAGCTTTTCCAGCAGTTCGTTGTTTGGCGCGACGGTGACCACCGGCATGTCGTCATCCACCAGGGCCAGCGGGCCGTGTTTCAGTTCACCGGCCGGGTAGGCTTCGGCGTGGATGTACGAGATTTCCTTGAGTTTCAGCGAGCCTTCCATCGCTACCGGGTACTGCGCGCCACGGCCGAGGAACAGGGTGTGGTTTTTGTCGGCGAACAGCTCGGCGACTTTTTCCACGGTGCTGTCCATGGCCAACGCTTCGCCCAGACGGGTTGGCAGGCGGCGCAGTTCTTCGACCAGCGTGGCTTCGACGCCTTCGGCGAGGGTGCCGCGCACTTGGCCCAAAGACAGGGTCAGCAGCAGCAGGCCGACCAGTTGGGTGGTGAACGCTTTGGTCGATGCCACGCCGATTTCGCGACCGGCCTGGGTCAACAGGGTGAGGTCGGATTCACGCACCAGCGAGCTGATGCTGACGTTGCAGATGGCCAGGCTGCCGAGGAAGCCCAGCTCTTTGGCGTTACGCAATGCGGCCAGGGTGTCGGCGGTTTCGCCGGACTGGGAGATGGTCACGAACAGGGTGTCGGGCTGCACCACTACCTTGCGGTAGCGGAACTCGCTGGCAACTTCGACCTGACACGGGATGCCGGCCAGTTCTTCGAGCCAGTAACGCGCAACCATGCCTGCGTGGTAGCTGGTGCCGCAGGCGACGATCTGCACGTTGCGCACTTTGGCAAACAGCTCGGCGGCTTGTGGGCCGAAGGCGTTGACCAGCACTTGGTTCTGGCTCAGGCGACCTTCCAGGGTGCGCTGCACCACGGATGGCTGCTCGTGGATTTCCTTGAGCATGAAGTGGCGGAATTCGCCTTTGTCAGCGGCTTCAGCGCCGTCGCGGTATTGCACGGCTTCGCGCTCGACGGTCTGGCCGTTGATGTCCCAGATCTGCACGCTTTCACGGCGAATGTCGGCGATGTCGCCTTCTTCCAGGTACATGAAACGGTCGGTGACCTGACGCAAGGCGAGTTGGTCGGACGCGAGGAAGTTTTCACCCAGGCCCAGGCCAATCACCAATGGGCTGCCACTGCGCGCGGCGACCAAACGGTCAGGCTGGCTGGCGCTGATCACGGCCAAGCCATAGGCGCCGTGCAGGTCTTTGACCGTCGCCTTGAGGGCGGTGGTCAGGTCGCTGTGGTCCTTGAGCTTGTGGTTCAGCAGGTGCGCGATGACTTCGGTGTCCGTGTCCGAGGTGAACACGTAACCCAGGCCCTTGAGCTGTTCACGCAGCACTTCGTGGTTTTCGATGATGCCGTTGTGCACCACCGCCAAATCACCAGAGAAATGCGGGTGCGCGTTGCGTTCGCACGGCGCGCCGTGAGTCGCCCAGCGGGTGTGAGCGATGCCGAGGCGGCCGACCAGCGGCTCGCCGGCCAGGGCCTGGTCCAACTCGCTGACTTTGCCCGGGCGACGCATGCGCTCAAGTTTGCCGGCATTCGTGAAGATCGCCACGCCAGCGCTGTCATAGCCGCGGTATTCAAGGCGCTTGAGGCCTTCGATCAGAATGGCAGTAACGTTACGTTCGGCGACTGCGCCAACAATTCCACACATGGTGTATCTCCTAGATGACGGCCGCGCATATCAGCGTTATGCCGCGGGCTTGGATCTGGTCGCGGGCCTCAAGCGGCAGGCGATCATCGGTAATAAGGGTATGGACGCTGCTCCAGGGCAGTTCCAGGTTAGGAATCTTGCGGCCGATCTTGTCGGACTCAACCATCACCACCACTTCACGGGCAACCTCGGCCATTACGCGGCTCAGCCCAAGTAATTCGTTAAACGTGGTAGTGCCGCGCTGTAGATCGATGCCATCGGCGCCGATGAACAGTTGATCAAAATCATAAGAACGCAGTACTTGCTCCGCGACCTGGCCCTGGAACGAGTCGGAATGCGGGTCCCAGGTGCCGCCGGTCATCAACAGCACCGGTTCGTGTTCCAGCTCGCTCAAGGCCCCGGCAACGTGCAGGGAGTTGGTCATCACCACCAGGCCGGGCTGGTGGCCCAGCTCGGGAATCATCGCGGCGGTGGTGCTGCCGCTGTCGATGATGATGCGCGCGTGTTCGCGCAAACGCATGACGGCCGCCCGCGCGATGGCGCGCTTGTAGGCCGAGATCGGTTGGGCGGCGTCGCCGACAAGTTCCTGCGGCATGGTGATTGCGCCGCCGTAGCGGCGCAGCAACAGGCCATTGCTTTCGAGGGCTGCGAGGTCCTTGCGGATGGTCACTTCCGAAGTTTCGAAACGTTTGGCCAATTCATCCACACTGACTTCGCCCTGTTCGGTGAGCAAGGTCAGAATGTTGTGGCGTCGTTGGGGAGTATTTCGTTTCGACATTGTGATGATAAGTTTCGTTTCGAAAGATAACGAAGGCAATCAAAACCTATTGGCGGAAAATCGTCAAGCGGTGGATAGCGATTTTTGCTGCAGCGCCTAATAAATGTGGAAGCGGGCTTGCTTGCGATGGCGGTCGGTCAGTCACTGAATAGGTGACTGTTACACCGCCATCGCGAGCAAGCCCGCTCCCACACAAGAGGCAGGTTACTTATGCAGCTGTGGATAACTTAGCGCTTGGTGATTTTGACCGGGCGTTTCCAACCGTCGATGTTGCGCTGGCGGGCGCGGGCGACGGCAAGTTGCGACTTATCCACATCCTGATTAATCGCCGAACCCGCGGCGGTGTTGGAGCCGTCACCGATGGTCACAGGCGCAATCAGCGAATTGTTGGAGCCGATGAACACATCTTCACCAATGGTCGTCTGAAACTTGTTCGCGCCGTCATAGTTGCAGGTGATGGTGCCTGCTCCGATGTTGCTGCGCGCGCCGATCACGGCATCGCCCAAGTACGTCAAGTGACCGACTTTCGCGCCCTCACCCAGATGGGCGTTTTTCAGTTCGACAAAGTTACCCACATGGGCTTTGGCTTCCAGCACGCTGCCAGGGCGCAAGCGCGCGAACGGACCGGCATCGCTGCCCTCGCCCATCACGGCGCCGTCGATGTGGCTGTTGGCTTTCACTACCACGCCTTTGCGCAAGGTACTGTCCTTGATCACGCAGTTCGGGCCAATCACTACGTCGTCTTCGATGATCACGCGGCCTTCAAGAATCACGTTGATGTCGATCAGCACGTCGCGGCCGACGGTCACCTCACCGCGTACGTCGAAGCGTGCCGGGTCGCGCAAGGTCACACCTTGCGCCATCAGGCGGCGGCCTTCGCGCAGTTGGTAGTGGCGCTCAAGCTCTGCCAACTGCTTGCGGTCGTTGGCGCCCTGCACTTCCATCGGGTCGTGAGGCTGTTCGGTGGCGACCAGCAGGCCGTCATTCACCGCCATTTCAATCACGTCAGTCAGGTAATACTCGCCCTGCGCGTTGTTGTTGGACAAACGGCTCATCCAATCCGCCAGGCGATCGGCCGGCACCGCGAGAATCCCGGTGTTGCCTTCGGTGATGGCGCGTTGGGCTTCGCTGGCATCCTTGTGCTCGACGATGGCTGCGACTTTGCCGTCGGCAGTGCGCACGATGCGCCCATAGCCGGTAGGGTCGTCCAGCTCAACGGTGAGCAGGCCCATCTGGCCAGGCACCACGTGTTTGAGCAGGCGCTGCAGGGTGTCGACTTCAATCAGCGGCACGTCGCCGTAAAGGATCAGCACAGTGTCGGCGCTGATAAACGGTACGGCCTGCGCAGTGGCGTGGCCGGTGCCCAGTTGTTTGTCCTGCAATACGAAATTCAGGTCATCCGCCGCCAGGCGTTCACGCACCGCGTCGGCACCGTGGCCGATGACCACGTGAATGCGTTGTGGGTCGAGTTGACGAGCGCTGTGGATAACATGGCCAAGCATGGAGTTGCCCGCCACCGGGTGCAGCACTTTGGGCAAGGCTGAACGCATACGGGTGCCCTGGCCTGCGGCGAGAATGACGATTTCAAGAGACATGAATGGCTACCAATCCTGGGTGGTCCGGGTTCAGACCTGAGAAGTGTTTTTGCAAAAAAGAAAAAGGGTAGCCGAGGCTACCCTTTTTAATCAATCACACATGAAGCATTACGGCTGGGCCGCTTACTTCTTGCGGATCTGCTGGAGCGTGCGCAGCTGAGCTGCAGCCTCGGCCAGACGTACAGCAGCAGCGCTGTAGTCGAAGTCCGCGCCCTTTTCGTTCAGGGCCTTCTCGGCAGCCTTTACGGCTTCCTGAGCGGAGGCTTCATCCAGGTCGCCAGCACGTTGCACGGTGTCGGCAAGTACCTTGACCATGTTCGGCTGAACCTCGAGGAAACCACCGGAGATGTAAAACACCTCACGTTCCCCGCCTTGCTTGGTCAGAGTGATCGGACCTGGCTTCAAGCTGGTGATCAATGGCGCGTGGCCCATGGCAATACCCAGGTCACCGAGTTCGCCGTGTGCAATCACCATTTCTACCAGACCGGAGAAGATTTCCCCTTCCGCGCTGACGATATCGCAATGGACTGTCATAGCCATCTGATTGCCTCAACCTGATGAGCGCCCGTTACCGGGCGCCGGGATTACAGTTTCTTGGCTTTCTCGATCGCTTCTTCGATGCCGCCGACCATGTAGAACGCTTGTTCTGGCAGGTGGTCGTAGTCACCGTTGAGGATGCCTTTGAAGCCAGCAATGGTGTCTTTCAGGGAAACGTATTTACCCGAAGCACCGGTGAAGACTTCAGCCACGAAGAACGGCTGCGACAAGAAGCGCTGGATCTTGCGAGCACGGTTTACCAACTGCTTGTCGGTTTCCGACAGCTCGTCCATACCCAGGATCGCAATGATGTCCTTCAGTTCTTTGTAACGCTGCAGCACGTACTGAACGCCGCGAGCGGTGTCGTAGTGCTCCTGGCCGATCACGTTCGGGTCCAGCTGGCGCGACGTCGAGTCGAGTGGATCGACCGCTGGGTAGATACCCAGGGAAGCGATGTCACGGGACAGAACGACAGTGGCGTCCAAGTGGGCGAAGGTGGTCGCAGGCGACGGGTCGGTCAAGTCATCCGCAGGTACGTATACCGCTTGGATCGAGGTGATCGAGCCTTCTTTGGTCGAAGTGATACGTTCTTGCAGAACGCCCATCTCTTCAGCCAGAGTCGGCTGGTAACCTACTGCAGAAGGCATACGGCCCAGCAGTGCGGATACTTCAGTACCGGCCAGTGTGTAACGGTAGATGTTGTCGACGAACAGCAGAACGTCGTTACCTTCGTCACGGAACTTCTCGGCCATGGTCAGGCCAGTCAGTGCTACGCGCAGACGGTTACCCGGCGGCTCGTTCATCTGACCGTAAACCAGTGCCACTTTGTCCAGAACGTTGGAGTCCTTCATCTCGTGGTAGAAGTCGTTACCCTCACGAGTACGCTCACCCACACCGGCGAACACGGAATAACCGCTGTGCTCGATGGCGATGTTACGGATCAGTTCCATCATGTTTACGGTTTTGCCTACACCGGCACCACCGAACAGACCGACTTTACCGCCTTTGGCGAACGGGCAAACCAGGTCGATAACCTTGATACCGGTTTCGAGCAGATCGTTGCCGCCAGCTTGTTCGGCGAACGAAGGTGCTGGACGGTGAATGCCCCAGCGCTCTTCGGTGTCGATCGGGCCAGCTTCGTCGATCGGGTTGCCCAGCACGTCCATGATCCGGCCCAGGGTCGCTTTACCGACCGGTACGGAGATGGCAGCGCCAGTGTCAAGCACGCCCAGACCGCGCTTCAGGCCCTCGGTGGAACCCATTGCAATGGTCCGTACCACGCCGTCGCCCAGCTGCTGCTGAACTTCGAGAGTGGTGCCGGCCTCGCTCTGTACTTTCAAAGCGTTGTAGATGCTCGGTACGCTGTCGCGTGGGAATTCCACGTCGATAACGGCGCCGATGATTTGAACGATACGTCCGCTACTCATAGCTGGATCCTCTGAATATTTGAACCGTTAAACCGCGGCAGCGCCGCCGACGATTTCCGAGATCTCTTGGGTGATCGCAGCCTGACGCGCCTTGTTGTAGATCAGCTGCAAATCGCTGATCAGATCACCGGCGTTATCGGTAGCGTTTTTCATCGCGATCATCCGCGCCGCTTGTTCAGCTGCGTTGTTCTCGACCACCGCCTGGTACACCTGCGACTCCACGTAGCGCACCATCAAGCCGTCAAGCAGCTCTTTGGCGTCTGGTTCGTAGAGGTAGTCCCAGTGGTGCTTGAGTTCCTGATCCGGAGTCGCCACCAGTGGAATCAATTGCTCCACGGTTGGCTGCTGGGTCATGGTGTTGATGAACTTGTTGGATACCACGGACAGGCGGTCAATCCGGCCGTCCAGGTACGCATCCAGCATCACCTTCACACTGCCGATCAAATCATTGATCGACGGTTCTTCACCCAGGTGGCTGATAGCTGCTACGACGTTGCCGCCGAAGTTACGGAAAAAGGCCGCACCCTTGCTACCCACAACACACAGATCGATCTCGACGCCCTTTTCGCGGTTTACCGCCATGTCCTTGACCAGGGCCTTGAACAGGTTGGTATTCAGACCACCGCACAAACCACGGTCACTGCTCACTACCACATAACCCACACGCTTAACGTCGCGGTCGATCATGAATGGGTGGCGGTATTCCGGGTTAGCGTTAGCCAAATGCCCAATTACCTGGCGGATACGCTCCGCATAAGGACGGCTAGCAGCCATGCGCATTTGTGCCTTGCGCATTTTGCTGACCGCCACTTTTTCCATGGCGCTGGTAATCTTTTGCGTGCTTTTGATGCTCGCAATCTTACTGCGAATCTCTTTTGCGCCTGCCATGTAACACCTATCAGGTTAGCAAGCGGGAGCCTTGCGGCTCCCGCTGCGGCTTACCAGGTTTGGGTGGCCTTGAACTTCTCGATACCGGCTTTCATGCCAGCATCGATATCGTCATTGAAGTCACCCTTCACGTTGATCTTCGCCATCAATTCGGCGTGATCGCGGTTGAAGTAAGCAATCAGCGCTTGTTCAAAGCTGCCGACCTTGGTGATTTCAACGTCGGTCAGGAACCCACGCTCAGCGGCATACAGCGACAACGCCATGTCAGCGATCGACATTGGGGCGTATTGCTTCTGCTTCATCAGCTCGGTAACGCGCTGACCATGCTCAAGTTGCTTACGGGTCGCTTCGTCCAGGTCAGAAGCGAACTGGGCGAATGCCGCCAGTTCACGGTACTGAGCCAGAGCGGTACGGATACCACCGGAGAGCTTCTTGATGATCTTGGTCTGAGCGGCACCACCCACACGGGATACCGAAACACCGGCGTTTACTGCAGGACGGATGCCTGAGTTGAACATGGCCGATTCCAGGAAGATCTGACCGTCGGTGATGGAAATCACGTTGGTCGGAACGAACGCGGAAACGTCGCCAGCCTGGGTTTCGATGATCGGCAGTGCGGTCAGGGAACCGGTTTTGCCGGTCACTGCGCCGTTGGTGAACTTCTCTACGTATTCTTCCGAAACGCGGGATGCGCGCTCCAGCAGACGGGAGTGGAGATAGAACACGTCGCCTGGGTAAGCTTCACGGCCTGGTGGACGGCGCAGCAGCAGGGAAATCTGGCGGTAAGCCACTGCTTGCTTGGACAGATCGTCATAAACGATCAGCGCGTCTTCACCGCGGTCGCGGAAGAATTCACCCATGGTGCAACCGGAGTACGGTGCCAGGAATTGCAGCGCAGGAGATTCCGAAGCACTGGCAGCCACGATGATCGTGTTGGCCAGGGCGCCGTTTTCTTCCAGCTTGCGAACCACGTTGGCGATGGTCGATTGCTTCTGACCAATGGCTACGTAGACGCAGAAAATGCCGCTGTTCTTCTGGTTGATGATCGCGTCGATCGCCAGAGCGGTTTTACCGATCTGACGGTCACCGATGATCAGCTCACGCTGGCCACGGCCGACAGGAATCATGGCATCGACAGCCTTGTAGCCAGTCTGTACAGGCTGGTCTACCGACTTACGCCAAATCACGCCTGGAGCAACTTTCTCGACCGCATCGGTCAAGGTGTTGTTCAGCGGACCTTTGCCGTCAACTGGGTTACCCAGTGCGTCGACTACGCGGCCCAGCAGTTCCTTACCAACCGGAACCTCCAGGATGCGGCCTGTGCACTTGGCGCTCATGCCTTCAGCCAGACTGGTGTACGCGCCCAATACAACGGCACCTACGGAGTCTTGCTCCAGGTTGAGGGCCATACCGTAGACGCCGCCCGGAAACTCGATCATCTCGCCGTACATTACGTCGGCCAGACCGTGAATCCGCACGATGCCGTCAGATACGCTGACGACAGTGCCTTCGTTACGGGCTTGGGAGGTCACATCGAGCTTGTCGATGCGGCCCTTGATAATTTCACTTATTTCGGAAGGATTGAGTTGCTGCATTGCTCTGCTGCCCCTTCAAACTCAAGATTTCAATGCTTCGGCAAGATTCGCGAGTTTGCCGCGAATCGAGCCATCGATAACCAGGTCGCCGGCGCGAATGATGACACCACCAATCAGGGTGGCATCCTCCGCAACTTGCAGGCGCACTTCCCGGTCGAGTCGTGCACTGAGAACCTTGGCGAGTTTGTCTTGCTGTTCTTGGTTCAATGCAAAAGCACTGGTGACTTCAACGTCTACCGACTTCTCTTGCTCGGCCTTGTACAGGTCGAACAGAGCGGCAATCTCCGGCAGAAGCGGGAGACGGTCGTTTTCGGCAACGACGTGAATGAAGTTCTGCACTTTCACATCAAACTTGTCGCCGCACACGTCAATAAACGTGGCGGCCTTGTCTGCGCTCGTCAGTCGCGGGGCCTTGAGCACGCGCTGCATGGTGTCGTCTTGCGACACTGCTGCAGCCAGGCCGAGCATGGCTGACCAAGAGGCCAGCTGCTGGTGGGCCTGGGCGTGCTCGAAGGCTGCCTTAGCGTAAGGTCGGGCCAACGTGGTCAATTCTGCCATGATCGCCCTCGCTTAAATTTCAGCAGCCAGTTTGTTAACCAGCTCCGCGTGCGCGTTTTGATCGATTGTGGCACCCAGGATCTTCTCGGCGCCGCCGACGGCCAGAGCACCCAGTTGGGCACGCAGCGCATCTTTGACACCATTCAGTTCCTGCTCGATCTCGGCCTGAGCCTGAACCTTCACACGGTCAGCGTCGATACGGGCTTTTTCAACAGCCTCTTCAACAATCTGGTTACCGCGTTTCTTGGCTTGCTCAATGATTTCGGCTGCCTGAGCTTTCGCTTCGCGCAGTTGTTGACCCACTTTATCGTGGGCCAACTCCAGGTCGCGAGCTGCTCGTGCGGCAGCGTCCAGTCCATCCGCGATCTTCTTCTGACGTTCGTGCAAAGCTGCGATGACCGGAGGCCATACGAACTTCATGCAGAAAACGACAAAAATCAAGAACGCTAAGGACTGACCAATAATGGTTGCATTAATGTTCACGCCAATACCTCGCTCATTCGTTGCACAACACACCAATCACTCGAAAAAACGAGTGATTAACCGGCGAGTTGACCAACGAAGGGGTTCGCGAAGGTGAAGAACAGAGCGATACCAACACCGATCATGGTCACGGCGTCGAGCAGGCCGGCAACGATGAACATTTTAACTTGCAGCATTGGAACCATTTCTGGCTGACGCGCTGCGCCTTCCAGGAACTTGCCGCCCAGCAGGCCGAAACCAATGGCAGTACCCAGGGCGCCCAGGCCGATCAACAGTGCAACAGCGATAGCGGTTAGACCAACTACAGTTTCCATCTTTCCTCCCGACTTTTACGTCGTATGGTTTAGGTTTTTTAGATTTTAAAGCGGTAAAACAAATCGTTTCATAGCCCTTTCAGGCCACCTTCCCGTTTCACCGGGAAGGACATCAGACTGGCCGAGGCCGGTCTTAATGGTTCTCTTCGTGCGCCATCGACAGGTAGACGATGGTCAGCATCATGAAGATGAAGGCCTGCAGGGTGATGATCAGGATGTGGAACACAGCCCACGCCCACTGCAGAACAATACCCAGGCCGCTAAGCCAGAGCAGACCGCTGCCGAACATCACAGCGATCAGAATGAACACCAGCTCGCCGGCATACATGTTGCCGAACAGTCGCAGAGCCAGGGAAATCGGCTTGGCGATCAGGGTCACGAATTCCAGCAGGAAGTTCACCGGGATCAGCAGCGCTTGCAAGAATATGTTCTTGCTGCCGAACGGGTGCAGGGTCAGTTCGCCGATGAAGCCGCCGATGCCCTTAATCTTGATGCTGTAGAAAATGATCAACGCAAACACCGACAGGGCCATGCCCAGGGTGGCGTTCGGGTCAGTGGTCGACACGGCACGGAATGGAATGTGCGGATCGCCGCTGATCGCCATGGCGAGCTGAGGAATCCAGTCAACCGGGATCAGGTCGACGGCGTTCATCAGGAACACCCAGACGAAGATGGTCAGTGCCAGCGGTGCAATCACCGGGCTACGGCCATGGAAGCTGTCTTTCACGCTGCCATCGACGAATTCGACCAGTACTTCAACGAAGTTCTGCAGGGCACCTGGCTGACCGGAAGTCGCCTTTTTTGCCGCCATGCGGAAAATCAGGACGAAGATCAGACCCAATGCGACCGACCAGCCCAGAGTATCCAGGTGGAAAGCCCAGAAGCCCATTTCTTTGGCCTCTGCTGCGGAGTGGGCAAAGCCCCAGCCGCCGTTGGGAAGCTGACCGAAGGTCAGGTTCTGCAAGTGGTGCTGGATATAGCCCGAAGCGGTTGTTTCTGCCATGGTTGCCTCAAACGCCCTAAGGTTTCGAAAGTCTTGTTTTCATTAGCAGGGGAGCGAACCAGCTGACCAGTTGGGTCAACACGAACACGCCGAATACAGCCAGCGGCGCCAATGGCTTCACACCTGCAAAGGTCAGTGCGAACAGCACTGCCGTCAAAATCAGTTTGCCTGCTTCACCGGCATAAAAAGACCGGACGATAGCTTGGGCTGCTCGGGCGCCGGAAAACCGAAAGGCCCTGTGAGCAAAATACATATTGGGCAGCAAGGCTATCAGGCCTCCGCAAAGTCCTGAATACCCGGCGACGACTCCCTGCCAATACCAAAGCGCCAACGCGGCGATCAGCAAAACGACAAATTGCGCCAATAAAACCGGGAAAACGGCCAAGCGATGGAACGGCAACGTGTTTGGCGTGCGGGTTTCCATCACTCTTGCTCCTCAATGGTCGGCTGCCGGAAATCAATAACTTGGCATAATTTGTGCCGACAAAATGCGCGCAGAGTATAGGGGCGGTTCTGCCCCTATTCAACTGTCGGGTAGTGTTTTCCGATCGCGCGCTACATAAGCAAATGTTTCAGCGGATGTGGGCAAGGACGCCCTGAAGCTCATCAAGGGAGTTATATCCGATGACTAATTGCCCTTTGCCTTTCTTGCCGTGGCGAATTTGCACCGCAGAGCCTAGGCGCTCGGCCAGGCGCTGCTCAAGGCGCGCAATGTCCGGGTCCGGTTTTGCCGCTTCAACGGGCTCAGGTTTGCCACTCAGCCACTGGCGAACCAGGGCCTCGGTCTGACGAACGGTGAGACCCCGTGCGACAACGTGTCGCGCCCCTTCAACCTGTTGATTTTCCGGCAAACCGAGCAACGCACGGGCGTGGCCCATCTCCAGATCGCCATGCGACAACATGGTTTTGATGACTTCCGGCAACGCAATCAGGCGCAGCAAGTTGGACACGGTCACACGAGACTTGCCCACCGCATCGGCCACTTGTTGCTGAGTCAGCTGAAACTCCTGCTGCAAACGCTGCAACGCGATGGCTTCTTCGATCGGGTTGAGGTCTTCACGCTGGATGTTCTCGATCAACGCCATGGCGATGGCGGTTTCATCCGGCACATCGCGCACCATCGCCGGAATGGTTTCCTTGCCGGCCTGCTGGCTGGCACGCCAGCGGCGCTCGCCGGCGATGATTTCAAAGCGGCCGCCGCCAATGGGGCGCACCACAATCGGCTGCATCACGCCCTGAGCCTTGATCGAATTGGCCAGTTCTTCCAGCGCCTGGGGGTCCATGTCCCGGCGCGGCTGGTATTTGCCGCGCTGGATCAGGTCCAGCGGCAGGTGCTGAAGCTCGCGCTCGTCGGCCTGCACCGCTTGTTCTTCCAGCGAAGTGACAGTCGGACCACTCAGCAGTGCATCCAGTCCACGTCCGAGACCTCGTTTCTTGACGGCCATGGGGATTCCTTAAGTTGGCTGGGCGGCAGCGGTGCGTGAGTTGCGGCGTTGACGGCGAACCATCTCGCCGGCCAGCGCCAGGTAAGCAATGGCACCGCGCGATGATTTGTCGTACGCCAGCGCGGGCATGCCATAGCTTGGTGCTTCGGCCAGGCGGATGTTGCGTGGAATCACGGTGTCATACAACTGATCGCCGAAGTGTTCCTTGAGCTGCGCCGACACATCGTTCATCAGGCTCAGGCGCGGGTCATACATGGTCCGCAGCAGGCCTTCGATTTGCAGGTTGGGGTTAAGCAACTCGGCGATGCGCTTGATGTTATCCACAAGGTCGCTCAAGCCTTCAAGTGCGAAGTACTCGCACTGCATGGGGATAATCACCCCATCGGCAGCCACCAATGCGTTCAGCGTGAGCATCGACAACGACGGCGGGCAGTCGATCAAAATGTAATCGTAGTTCTCCCGGATCGGCGCCAACGCGCTGCGCAGACGGCTTTCTTTCATCTGCATTTCGAGCAGCACCACCTCCGCCGCGGTTAAATCGCGGTTGGCCGGCAGCAGTTGATAACCGCCGTGTTCGGAGTAGTGCATGGCCTGCCCCAGGTCGCACTCGCCAATCAGCAAGTCGTAGACCGAGTTTTCCAGGCCGTGTTTATCCACACCGCTACCCATGGTGGCGTTGCCCTGTGGATCGAGATCGATCAACAGCACCCGGCGCTTGGTAGCCACCAGGGATGCTGCGAGGTTGATACAGGTGGTGGTTTTGCCCACGCCACCTTTCTGGTTCGCTATCGCGAATACCTTAGCCATTCTTGCTTGTGTTCCCAATCATGCCGTGCGGCGCAGTATCAGCAGATGGCGTTGGCCTTGGCAACCGGGTACGGCCAAAGCGTGTTCGCTATCGAGGTGGAAGTCTGCCGGCAATGCTAACAGCTCGTCGCTTGGATGAACGCCCTTCATTGCCAGCCAGCGGGTGTCGCGGTCGCCCAAGTGGCGGGTCCAGTTGCTGAAATTCTCCATGCTGCTGAACGCCCGGGAAACAATCCCGTTGAAGGGCAGCTCAGGCGTGAAGGTTTCAGCACGGCTGTGGATAACCTGCAGGTTATCCAGTTTGAGTTCGAGTTTGACCTGAGTGAGGAAGCGGGTTTTCTTGCCGTTGCTGTCCAGGCACGTCACGTGCGACTCGGGAAACAGGATGGCCAACGGAATGCCGGGCATACCACCTCCACTGCCAACGTCGAGCCAGCGGCCGTTTTCGATAAACGGCATCACGCTCAAACTGTCGAGCAGATGGCGCGAGACCATTTCGTCAGGGTCGCGCACCGCCGTCAGGTTGTAAGCCTTGTTCCATTTGATCAACAGGGCCAGATAACCCAGCAGCAACGTGTGCTGGGCTTCGGTCAAGTCGACGCCCAACTGGCGTGCACCTGTGGATAACTCTTCGGCGTGTTGCGAGGTGACCAACGAACTCAAGCGCTTTGCTCCAACTGACGGCCCGCGCCGCGTTTTTTCAAATGAATCATCAACAGCGAAATGGCCGCTGGTGTGACACCAGGAATGCGTGATGCCTGGCCCAGCGTTTCAGGACGAGTTATCCCCAGCTTGCCTTGAATTTCTTTCGACAGCCCGGAAATACCGGTGTAGTCGATATCCACAGGCAGCTTGGTGTCTTCACTGGCGCGCAGGCGAGCGATTTCGTCCTGTTGGCGATCAATGTATCCGGCGTATTTGGTTTTGATCTCAACCTGCTCGGCGACCTGTGGGTCTTCTGCGCCGCCTCCGGTTACTTCAACCAGGCCAGCGTAGTCGATTTCGGGACGCGACAGCAGGTTCAGCAGGTTGTATTCGTGGGTCAACGGCGTGCCGAATTTTTCCGCAATCGCGTCGCCTTGCTCTGTGCCTGGGCGTACCCAAGTACTTTTCAGGCGCTGTTCTTCCAGCGTAATGCTTTCGCGTTTTTTGCAGAAGGCTTCCCAGCGCGCGTCATCGACCAAGCCCAGCTCACGACCTTTTTCGGTCAGGCGCAGGTCGGCGTTGTCTTCGCGCAGAATCAGGCGATATTCCGCCCGGGAGGTGAACATCCGGTACGGTTCCTGGGTGCCCAGCGTGATCAGGTCGTCAACCAACACCCCGATGTACGCTTCATCGCGACGCGGGCACCAGCTGTCTTTGCCCTGCGCGCGCAGTGCGGCGTTGGTGCCAGCCAGCAAACCCTGGGCGCCGGCTTCTTCGTAACCGGTGGTGCCGTTGATTTGCCCGGCGAAGAACAAGCCACCGATAACTTTGGTTTCAAGGCTGTATTTCAGGTCACGCGGGTCGAAATAGTCGTACTCGATGGCGTAGCCCGGACGCACGATGTGCGCGTTTTCCATGCCGCGAATCGACTGCACGATCTGAATTTGCACGTCGAACGGCAGGGATGTGGAAATTCCGTTCGGGTACAGCTCGTGGGTGGTCAAGCCTTCGGGCTCGATGAACACCTGGTGGCTTTCCTTGTCGGCAAAGCGGTGGATCTTGTCTTCGATCGATGGGCAATAACGCGGGCCAATGCCCTCGATCACCCCCGAATACATCGGCGAACGGTCGAGGTTCGCGGCAATGATTTCGTGGGTACGGGCGTTGGTGTGGGTAATCCAGCAGCTCACCTGTTTCGGGTGCTGCTCTTTGGAACCCATGAACGACATCACCGGTATTGGCGTGTCACCGGCCTGCTCAGTCATCACCGAGAAATCCACCGAGCGCCCGTCAATACGCGGCGGCGTACCGGTTTTCAGGCGGCCGACGCGCAGCGGCAATTCACGCAGGCGTTTTGCCAGGGCAATCGACGGCGGGTCACCGGCACGGCCGCCGGAATAGTTCTGCATGCCGATGTGGATAAGTCCGCCAAGGAATGTGCCGGTGGTCAACACCACGGACTCTGCAAGAAAACGCAGGCCCATTTGGGTAACAACACCGCGTACCTGGTCTTGCTCGACGATCAGGTCGTCGGCGGCTTGCTGGAATATCCACAGGTTCGGCTGGTTTTCCAGGGTTTCGCGTACCGCAGCCTTGTACAGAATTCGGTCAGCCTGCGCCCGGGTTGCCCTTACGGCCGGGCCTTTACGGCTGTTGAGCACGCGAAACTGGATGCCACCCTTGTCGGTGGCCATCGCCATGACGCCGCCGAGGGCATCGATTTCCTTGACCAGATGGCTTTTGCCGATACCGCCAATGGCGGGGTTGCAACTCATGGCACCGAGGGTTTCCACGTTGTGCGTCAGCAACAGGGTTTTTACACCCATGCGTGCTGACGCCAGTGCTGCCTCGGTACCGGCATGACCGCCGCCGATGACGATCACTTCAAAACGGGAAGGGAAATCCACCACGCACCTCGTGCCTGCTTATGTAGGTAATCAGGAATTATGGGTTGAAAGGGTTTTACAGCTTGGCGGCAAGTATAGGGACTTAGCCGTTCCTAAAGAACCCTTTGCACAAAATTTAACCAGCTGTGGATGAATCACAGACAATAGAAATTAAAAGAGAGAGATTTATTAAATCTTTGTTTTTATGTTTATTTATACTGAGCCTGTTTTCTGTGGATAGATTGCTGCAGGCCTTTATTTATGATGTGTACAGAGATTCAAAAGTCTGTGGTCATGTGCCCATGAGGGGCTTGGATAAGTGCTTTAAGCCTGTGGATTAAACAGGTGGTTATCCACAGAGGGGTTTTTACTCAGGTTTCAAGCCCTGTTATCAACTGGGCACAGGGGCGGTTATGCACAGAGCTTAATCGACAGAATTCTGTACGTAGGTACAAATAACCCCCACACAAAAGCCGCCAGGCGCCTGGTAATAAGTCAAAAAGGTAGGAGAAAACGCTGAAATCGGGGAAGCAGACAGGCGCGAGTGGCCTGTCTGTGAACATCGAAGGGTTATTTACCGATACAGAAGCTGGAAAAGATCCGCCCCAATAAATCATCCGAGCTGAAAGCGCCGGTGATTTCGCCCAGCAGTTGCTGCGCTTGGCGCAAGTCCTCAGCCAGCAGCTCGCCAGCTCCCGCCAAGGTCAACTGAGCACGACCATGCTCCAACGCTGCGCTGGCGTGACGTAACGCCTCCAAGTGCCTGCGACGTGCGCTGAAGCTGCTCTCTGAGGTCTGCTCATAGCCCATGCAGGCCTTCAAGTGGTCGCGCAGCAGCTCTAACCCATCGCCGGCAGACTTGGCACTCAGGCTGATGGTGACATGGCCATCCTCACCGGTGTGCAGCGCAATGGCTTCACCCGTCAGGTCGGCCTTGTTACGCACCAGGGTAACCTTGGCCGGGTCTGGCCGCTGCTCGAGGAATTCCGGCCACAGTGCGAACGGGTCCAGCGCCTCAGGCGCCGTCGCATCGACCACCAACAGCACGCGGTCTGCTTCGCTTATGGCTTTTAGCGCTCGTTCCACGCCAATTTTTTCCACCTGATCTTCTGTGTTGCGCAACCCGGCGGTGTCGACCACGTGCAGCGGCATGCCATCGATGTGGATATGTTCACGCAAGATGTCCCGCGTGGTGCCGGCGATCTCAGTCACGATCGCGGCTTCACGCCCTGCCAGGGCATTCAGCAGGCTCGATTTGCCGGCATTCGGCCGCCCGGCAATCACTACGGTCATCCCGTCGCGCAGCAAGGCTCCCTGGCCCGCCTCACGCAGTACTGTGGATAACTCATCACGGACTTTATCCAGCATTGCCAGAACGTGGCCATCGGCGAGGAAGTCGATTTCTTCTTCGGGAAAATCAATCGCCGCCTCAACGTAGATGCGCAGGCTGATCAACTGCTCGGTCAAGTTATGCACACGCAAAGAGAAAGCGCCCTGCAACGAGCGCAACGCATTGCGCGCCGCTTGTGCAGAACTGGCCTCGATCAAGTCAGCAATGGCTTCGGCCTGAGCCAGGTCGAGTTTGTCGTTGAGGAATGCGCGCTCGCTGAACTCACCCGGGCGCGCCAAGCGGCACCCCAGTTGCAGGCAGCGCTGCAGCAACATATCCAGCACCACCGGGCCACCGTGGCCCTGTAATTCCAGAACGTCCTCACCGGTGAAGGAATTGGGCCCCGGAAAATACAGCGCCAGGCCTTCGTCCAACACCGTTTCATCGGCGTCCAGAAAGGCACCGTAATGCGCATAGCGCGGTTTTAACTCGCGGCCGCTGATCGCCTTGGCTGCAACGCCTGCAAGCGGCCCGGAAATTCGAACGATACCGACACCGCCACGACCCTGAGCGGTAGCGACAGCAGCGATGGTTTCACGAGGAAAGCTCATCAGCAGGTTCCAGAACAAAAGTGACGGAAAGCAAAACGCCCCACTAGGGGGCGTCTTGTGTGGTTATCCACAGAGTAAATTACGCCGCAGCTTTTTTGGTAGCCGCTTCGATTTTACGTGTGATGTACCACTGTTGAGAGATCGACAACACGTTGTTGACCACCCAGTACAGCACCAGACCGGCTGGGAACCACAAGAAGAAGAAGGTGAAAATGATTGGCATCATTTTCATGACCTTCGCCTGCATCGGGTCCGGCGGAGTCGGGTTCAAACGCTGCTGGATAAACATGGTTGCGCCCATGATGATCGGCAGGATAAAGAACGGGTCTTTGATCGACAGGTCAGTTATCCACAGCATGAACGGCGCCTGGCGCATCTCTACGCTTTCCAGGAGTACCCAGTACAGCGACAGGAACACCGGCATCTGCACCAGAATCGGCAAGCATCCACCCAGCGGGTTGATCTTCTCTTTCTTGTACAACTCCATCATGGCCTGCGACATTTTCTGCCGGTCATCACCATGTTGCTCTTTCAGAGCGGCCAGTTTCGGTGCCACGGCACGCATGCGCGCCATCGACTTGTAGCTGGCTGCCGACAGAGGGAAGAAGATCCCCTTGATCAGCATGGTCAGGAAGATGATCGAGAAGCCCCAGTTACCGACGATGCTGTGGATATGTTGCAGCAACCAGAAAATCGGCTGGGCAATGAACCACAGAATGCCGTAGTCCACCGTCAGTTCCAGACCTGGGGACAACTCTTTCAGCACGGCCTGGCTTTTCGGGCCGGCGTACAGAGTGGCGCTGGTTTCAGCCTTGGCACCTGGAGCGACGTTCAACGCCGGGCCAGTAAAGCCAATGATGTAGTTGCCTTGGCTGTCTTTGCGGGTTTGAACCAGGTTGGCTTCACCCTTGTTCGGGATCCATGCGGTCACGAAGTAGTGTTGCAACCAGGCAACCCAGCCACCTTGAACGGTTTCTTTCAGCGCGCCCTTGTCGATATCTTTCATCGACACTTTTTTGTACGGCTCGCCACTTGTCCACAGGGCTGCGCCCAGGTAAGTCGCGGTGCCGGTGGCGGTGCTGGAAGAAGGATCGGCGCTGTTGTCACGCTTAAGCTGGGCAAACAGGTTGCCTGTCCACGGCTTGGCACTTTCGTTGTCGATCAGGTAAGTGACCTTCAAGTCGTACAAACCGCGGGTAAAGCTGAAACGCTTGATGTAGTTGACGCCGTCCTGACTGAATTTCAGGTCGACGTTCAACTGGTTCTGGCCATCAGCCAGTTGATAAGTCTTTTGTTCGGTCGAATAAACCGGACGACCGGTAGCACGCGCATCAGGACCGTCAGTGCCGGTCAGGCCGCTTTGTGCCAGATAAGTACGTTCGCCACCGTTATCAAACAGTTGGAACGGCACATCCGGATGGTCTTGGCGACGTGGATACAGCGGCAGTTTCAACTGCGCGATATCACCACCTTGTGGGTCGATAGCCAGGTCGAGCACATCCGTTTTTACATGGATGAGATCTTTATTGGTGACCACTGGCGTTTCTAGAGGGGCGCTTGTCTCGCCATTCGCGCTGGGAACATCGGCACTCGCGGACGCATTGGTACCCAGAGGCGTGTCCGAAATAGCCGGCGCAGCCTGATTGGTAGCAACATTCTGAGTCGGCAGGGCAGCTTGGCCGTAGTCCTGGTTCCACTTAAGAACCATGACGTAGGACACGATTGCCAGGGCGACGATCAGGATCGTGCGTTTAATATCCATGATTACTCGGCCATCGAAGAAGAACGGGAGGTAGGGATAGGCGGAACCGGGTCATAACCACCGGGATTCCACGGATGACAGCGACCTAAACGACGAAAGGCCAGCCAGCCACCGCGCACAAGGCCATGATTTTCTATGGCCTCTAACGCGTAGCAGGAACAACTGGGGTAGAAACGACAGTGGTTAGCCATCAGAGGACTAATGGCATAACGGTAAAACTGGATCGGAACGAGGGCCAGTTTACGCATTGGTGCTGTCTACCCCTACAGTTTCGGTGCTGACTACTGGTGCTGGCTTGTTGGTACGCGCCAAACGTTTCCAGAGCTTGCCGAAATGCTGAATCAATTCGGGGTTTTCTACGTCCCCCAAGCCTTTGCGCGCGACGATAACAATATCCCAACCAACCAGAGTGTCCTGGTGGAGGCGAAACGATTCGCGCATCAGACGCTTGAGGCGATTGCGCTCAACGGAGAGCTTTACGCTCTTCTTGCCGATCACCAACCCGAGACGGGGGTGATCAAGATCGTTGTTACGCGCAAGGAGCAGGAGATTTTTCCCCGGAACCTTGCCGGTGGGGGAGTCAAAGACTGCCTTGAAATGCCGGGGGGTTAGCAGACGCTTTTCCCGACTGAAGTCCTGACTCACCACCAGTACCGGATTATCAAACTGCCAGACGCGCACGACCTTTGGCGCGGCGACGCGACAGGACAGCACGGCCGTTCTTGGTAGCCATGCGAGCACGGAAGCCGTGAGTACGGGCGCGTTTGATGGTGCTTGGTTGGAAAGTACGTTTCATGGCGTTGTTACCTGGTTCGTCCACAACGGGCCGGAATGGCCCCCGTTTTAAGAGACCGGCGATTCTAGAGAAAGCAAGCCTCTAGGTCAATTTCCAACCAGCTTTTCCTCTAATTATATGTTTGTGGCTCCTCGCCACGTTTTTGTCCGACCGGGCTTTCATGAGCAGTGCCATAGATATAAAAATAAAGAAGGAAGTTATTTAAAGCTTTTCTGTAAAGCTTATAAAAGCTATAGGGCCACTTATCTGTGGATAACTACCTTTAGGCCACGTTTTACGTGCTGTACAGAGGATGACAAAGCGGGGGAGAAACGGTGCTCTGCCTGTGCTGCGCTGTCGGATAAGCTGTGTGTGGAATGGCTTGTTATCCACAGGCCAGTTACCCACAGACTTTCGACCCCACTTGTGCAACGGGCTTAGGTGCGCTTATCCACAGAGCTTATGCACACACCATTGGTCGGCTTTTTGATGCTTAACGCGTTGATTTTGGCTGCCTTGTGAGCAACCTACATGTGGATAAGTAGGCGGCTGACCGCTACAATGGCGGCTGTTTTTGCCTCACCGGCTTTCAACTTAGGGGATATCCGTGTCAGTGGAACTTTGGCAGCAGTGCGTGGAGCTTTTGCGCGAAGAGCTGCCTGCCCAGCAATTCAACACCTGGATCCGTCCGCTACAGGTCGAAGCCGAAGGCGACGAGTTGCGTGTCTACGCGCCGAATCGTTTTGTTCTCGACTGGGTTAACGAGAAGTACCTGAGCCGCGTTCTCGAATTGCTCGATGAACACGGCAATGGCATCGCGCCCGTTCTTTCCTTATTAATAGGCAGCAAACGCAGCTCCGCACCGCGCGCGGCTCCGAATGCGCCGTTGGCGGCAAGTGCTTCGCAGGCGCAGCAAACCTCGGCACCTGTTAATAACGTGCAAGCGCCCGTTGCCCAAGCGTCTTCGAAATCCACGTCGCAGAAAAACGCGCCTATTAATGAAGAGCCGTCGCGCGACAGCTTTGACCCAATGGCGGGTGCCAGCTCCCAACAAGCACCGGTACGCGCCGAACAGCGCACCGTGCAGGTTGAAGGCGCGCTGAAGCACACCAGTTACCTGAACCGCACGTTTACCTTTGAAAACTTCGTCGAAGGTAAATCCAACCAGTTGGCCCGCGCGGCTGCCTGGCAGGTGGCTGATAACCCCAAGCACGGTTACAACCCGCTGTTCCTGTATGGCGGCGTTGGTTTGGGTAAGACGCACTTGATGCACGCTGTGGGTAACCATCTATTAAAGAAGAACCCGAATGCCAAGGTCGTGTACCTGCACTCGGAGCGCTTCGTGGCCGACATGGTCAAGGCCTTGCAGCTCAACGCAATCAACGAGTTCAAGCGCTTCTATCGGTCTGTCGATGCACTGTTGATCGATGACATTCAATTCTTTGCGCGCAAAGAGCGTTCCCAGGAAGAGTTTTTCCACACCTTCAACGCCCTGCTCGAAGGCGGCCAGCAGGTCATCTTGACCAGCGACCGTTACCCGAAAGAAATCGAAGGCCTGGAAGAACGCTTGAAGTCGCGCTTCGGCTGGGGCCTGACCGTTGCGGTCGAGCCGCCGGAGCTTGAAACCCGTGTTGCCATTTTGATGAAAAAGGCCGATCAGGCGAAAGTCGATCTGCCCCACGATGCGGCGTTTTTTATCGCCCAACGTATTCGCTCCAACGTGCGTGAACTGGAAGGCGCGCTCAAGCGTGTCATCGCTCACTCGCACTTCATGGGCCGCGACATCACCATCGAGCTGATCCGCGAATCCCTGAAAGACTTGCTGGCGCTGCAAGACAAGCTGGTGAGTGTTGATAACATTCAGCGCACCGTTGCCGAGTACTACAAGATCAAGATTTCCGACCTGTTGTCCAAGCGCCGTTCGCGCTCGGTAGCACGTCCCCGTCAGGTGGCGATGGCGCTCTCTAAAGAGTTGACCAACCACAGCCTGCCGGAAATCGGTGATGTGTTTGGCGGTCGCGACCACACCACGGTTTTGCACGCCTGCCGAAAGATCAACGAACTTAAGGAATCCGACGCGGATATTCGCGAGGACTACAAGAACCTGCTGCGTACACTGACTACGTGATGACACCAGCGCAGCTTATTAAGGCAAGGGACTAGACCATGCATTTCACCATTCAACGCGAAGCCCTGTTGAAACCCCTGCAACTGGTCGCAGGCGTCGTTGAGCGCCGACAGACCTTGCCGGTGCTTTCCAACGTATTGCTGGTTGTCGAAGGCCAGCAATTGTCCCTCACCGGTACCGACCTGGAAGTCGAACTGGTGGGTCGTGTACAGCTGGAAGAACCTGCAGAACCGGGCGAGATTACGGTGCCGGCGCGCAAACTGATGGACATCTGCAAAAGCTTGCCCAACGACGCGCTGATCGACATCAAGGTTGATGAGCAAAAGTTGGTGGTCAAAGCCGGGCGCAGTCGCTTCACCCTGTCGACGTTGCCTGCCAACGACTTCCCGACGGTGGAAGAAGGCCCTGGCTCGCTGACGTGCAGCCTTGAACAAAGCAAACTGCGCCGTTTGATCGAGCGCACCAGCTTCGCCATGGCTCAACAGGACGTGCGTTACTACCTCAATGGCATGCTGCTTGAGGTGTCGGAAGGCATCATCCGTGCAGTCGCCACCGACGGCCACCGCTTGGCGATGTGTTCGATGAAGGCCGATATCGGTCAGCCGGACCGTCACCAGGTCATCGTGCCGCGTAAAGGTATCCTTGAACTGGCACGTTTGCTCACCGAGCCGGAAGGCAACGTGAGTATCGTCCTCGGTCAGCACCACATCCGTGCAACCACCGGCGAGTTCACCTTCACGTCCAAGCTGGTCGACGGCAAGTTCCCGGACTACGAGCGCGTGCTGCCTAAAGGTGGCGACAAGCTGGTGGTCGGTGATCGTCAGGCCCTGCGTGAAGCGTTCAGCCGTACCGCGATTCTGTCGAACGAGAAGTACCGTGGTATTCGCCTGCAACTGGCTAATGGTCAGCTGAAAATCCAAGCGAATAACCCGGAGCAAGAAGAAGCGGAAGAAGAAGTGGGCGTCGACTACAACGGCGGTTCGCTGGAGATCGGCTTCAACGTGAGTTACCTGCTCGACGTACTCGGCGTGATGACGACTGAACAGGTACGCCTGATTCTGTCTGACTCCAACAGCAGCGCCTTGGTGCAAGAATCCGACAACGACGACTCGGCTTACGTTGTTATGCCGATGCGCCTGTAATCATGCTCAGCAGAAGCTAGATGTCCCTCAGTCGCGTCTCGGTCACCGCGGTGCGCAATCTGCACCCGGTGACCTTCTCCCCCTCCCCCCGCATCAATATCCTCCATGGCGCCAACGGCAGTGGCAAAACCAGCGTGCTGGAAGCCATCCATTTGCTCGGGCTTGCGCGTTCCTTTCGTAGTGCGCGCCTGTTGCCGGTGATTCAGTACGAGCAATTGGCATGCACGGTGTTTGGCCAAGTCGAATTGGCTGAGGGCGGGCACAGCAGCCTGGGCATATCCCGTGATCGCGGCGGTGAATTTCAAATTCGCATTGATGGGCAAAATGCTCGCAGTGCCGCGCAGCTCGCGGAAATTCTGCCGCTGCAACTGATCAACCCAGACAGTTTCCGCCTTTTAGAAGGCGCGCCAAAAATCCGCAGACAGTTCCTCGACTGGGGAGTGTTCCACGTGGAACCACGGTTTATGGCCACGTGGCAGCGGTTGCAGAAGGCCCTGCGGCAGCGGAACTCGTGGCTGCGGCATGGTACACTTGACGCCGCTTCGCAAGCAGCTTGGGACCGGGAACTGTGCCTGGCCAGCGACGAAATAGATGAATACCGCCGTGCCTATATCAAAGCCTTGAAACCAGTCTTTGAACAGACCTTGAGTGAGTTGTTGGATCTCGAGGGGCTGACGCTGAGTTACTACCGTGGTTGGGATAAAGAACGTGAGCTGAGCGCAGTGCTCGCCACCTCTTTACAACGGGATCAGCAAATTGGCCACACCCAGGCAGGCCCCCAACGCGCTGATTTGCGCCTTAGATTAGGCGCACATAATGCCGCGGACATCTTGTCCCGTGGTCAGCAGAAGTTGGTGGTGTGCGCATTGCGGATCGCGCAGGGTCATCTGGTTAGCCAGGCTCGCCGCGGTCAGTGTATTTATCTGGTGGATGACTTGCCGTCTGAACTCGACGAGCAACACCGCCGCGCGTTATGCCGCTTGTTGGAAGACTTACGCTGCCAGGTGTTTATCACCTGTGTAGACCACGAATTATTGAGGGAAGGCTGGCAGACGGAAACGCCAGTCGCTTTGTTCCACGTGGAACAAGGCCGTATCACCCAGACCCACGACCACCGGGAGTGAAGGCATGAGCGAAGAAAACACGTACGACTCGACCAGCATTAAAGTGCTGAAAGGTTTGGATGCCGTACGCAAACGTCCCGGTATGTACATCGGCGACACCGATGATGGTAGCGGTCTGCACCACATGGTGTTCGAGGTGGTCGACAACTCCATCGACGAAGCTTTGGCCGGTCACTGCGACGACATCAGCATCATCATCCACCCGGATGAATCCATCACCGTGCGCGACAACGGTCGCGGCATTCCGGTCGATGTGCACAAAGAAGAAGGCGTATCGGCGGCAGAGGTCATTATGACTGTGCTCCACGCCGGCGGTAAGTTCGACGACAACTCCTATAAAGTCTCCGGCGGTTTGCACGGTGTAGGTGTGTCCGTCGTGAACGCGCTGTCCGAAGAGTTGGTGCTTACGGTTCGCCGTAGCGGCAAAATCTGGGAACAGACCTACGTGCATGGCGTTCCACAGGAGCCGATGAAAATCGTTGGCGAGAGTGAAACCACCGGTACGCAGATCCACTTCAAACCGTCTGACCTGACCTTCAAGAATATTCACTTCAGCTGGGACATCCTGGCCAAGCGTATTCGTGAACTGTCCTTCCTCAACTCCGGTGTGGGTATCGTTCTCAAGGACGAGCGCAGCGGCAAAGAAGAGCTGTTTAAGTACGAAGGCGGCCTGCGTGCATTTGTTGAATACCTGAACACCAACAAGACAGCGGTTAACCAGGTGTTCCACTTCAACATCCAGCGTGAAGACGGCATCGGCGTGGAAATCGCCTTGCAGTGGAACGACAGCTTCAACGAGAACCTGTTGTGCTTCACCAACAACATTCCTCAACGCGACGGCGGCACTCACTTGGTGGGTTTCCGTTCCGCGCTGACGCGTAACCTGAACAACTACATCGAAGCTGAAGGCTTGGCCAAGAAGCATAAAGTCGCCACCACCGGTGACGATGCTCGCGAAGGCCTGACGGCGATTATCTCGGTGAAAGTGCCAGACCCTAAATTCAGTTCCCAGACCAAAGACAAGCTGGTGTCTTCCGAAGTGAAGACCGCAGTGGAACAGGAGATGGGCAAGTACTTCTCCGACTTCCTGCTCGAGAACCCGAACGAAGCCAAGCTGGTTGTCGGCAAGATGATCGACGCCGCACGTGCGCGTGAAGCAGCACGTAAAGCCCGTGAGATGACCCGTCGTAAAGGCGCGTTGGACATCGCAGGCTTGCCGGGCAAACTGGCCGACTGCCAAGAGAAAGACCCTGCCCTCTCCGAGCTGTACCTGGTGGAAGGTGACTCTGCTGGCGGTTCCGCCAAGCAGGGTCGTAACCGTCGCACCCAAGCTATCCTGCCGTTGAAAGGCAAGATCCTCAACGTTGAGAAAGCCCGCTTCGACAAGATGATTTCCTCTCAGGAAGTCGGCACGTTGATCACGGCGCTGGGCTGCGGTATCGGTCGCGACGAGTACAACATCGAGAAGTTGCGCTACCACAACATCATCATCATGACCGATGCTGACGTCGACGGTTCGCACATCCGTACACTGTTGCTGACCTTCTTCTTCCGTCAGCTGCCGGAGCTGATCGAGCGTGGTTACATCTACATCGCTCAGCCGCCGTTGTACAAAGTGAAAAAGGGCAAGCAAGAGCAATACATCAAAGACGACGACGCCATGGAAGAGTACATGACGCAGTCGGCCCTGGAAGATGCAAGCCTGCACTTGAACGACGAAGCCCCGGGCATCTCCGGTGCGTCACTGGAGCGTCTGGTTAACGACTTCCGCATGGTCATGAAGACCCTCAAGCGTCTGTCGCGCCTGTACCCTCAGGAACTCACCGAGCACTTCATCTACCTGCCGGCTGTAAGCCTTGAGCAGTTGGGTGACCATGCAGCGATGCAGGATTGGCTGGCCCAATACGAGGTGCGCCTGCGCACCGTCGAGAAGTCTGGCCTGGTCTACAAAGCCAGCCTGCGTGAAGACCGTGAACGTAACGTGTGGCTGCCAGAGGTTGAACTGATCTCCCACGGCCTGTCGAACTACGTCACCTTCAACCGCGACTTCTTCGGCAGCAATGACTACAAGACGGTCGTAACCTTGGGCGCGCAACTGAGCACGCTGTTGGACGACGGTGCTTATATTCAACGTGGTGAACGCAAGAAGCAGGTCAAGGAATTCAAAGAAGCCCTCGACTGGTTGATGGCCGAAAGCACCAAGCGCCACACCATCCAGCGATACAAAGGTCTGGGCGAAATGAACCCGGATCAACTGTGGGAAACCACCATGGACCCCGCTCAGCGTCGCATGCTGCGCGTGACCATCGAAGACGCCATTGGCGCGGATCAGATCTTCAACACCCTGATGGGTGATGCGGTCGAGCCTCGTCGTGACTTCATCGAGAGCAACGCCCTGGCAGTGTCCAACCTGGATTTCTGATCAGGTAACCCTGCTACAACAAAAAGGCCAACGCTTAGCGTTGGCCTTTTTTATTGCGCGATATTTGAGAATGCTCCACGTGGAACATCGCATTTCTCAGCGAGCTTAGGCCGGCGTCACACTCTCCGATCGATACCCATACCCATAAATCGTCAGTAACTGCCAACCGCGATCCGCGGTCAGCCCCAGCTTGTTACGCAGCCGATAGATATGCGTGTCGAGTGGCCGCGATGAGACTATTTCCTCATGCGTCCAGAAGCGCTCATACAGGTATTCCCGAGACAGCGGGCGTGTCAGGTTGGCAAACAAGCAGCTCGCCAAGCGGTATTCGCGCTCGGTCAATGTGATCGGTTTACCCGCGCGGGTGACGGTCAGCTCCGCATCGTCGAAGGTAAGGTCGTTGAAACTCTGTACTTCATGGGTGGAAGATTTTTGCAGGCCGTGGCGGCATAAAACAGCGCTGACATCGAGCCTTTAGCTCGTTGGGGCGGAACGGTTTGCTGAGGTAATCATCCGCCCCGCAATTGCCAACCGCGTTGCTCGTGAAGTGTTTGGTAATGACCTGGTACTGAAAACATCCTGGAGCAACTCGCCGACCTGGGGTATCCGCCGCTGCACAATGGCGTTCGCCCTGCCCTCTCGGCGATCCTGGCGTTGCTGGATGTGCATAACGACACCTCACCGATATGTGCCCGGATCGAGCAACAGGTGAAGTATGCCTTGAGCCTCACCGAATTCTTCGTGCAGTTGGCCAAAGCCGCAGCAGATCTGCCGGAGCTGTTCAGCCAATATCGGCGGTTTGATTCGGTGCGAGGCAGCGTGGGCCTGACGATGGTTAAAGCGGTGATAGAGCGCCACGGCGGGCGCATTTTATGTCAACGCGAATGGGGTAAGGGCTCTACCTTCAGCCTGCGATTGCCGTTGCTGGACGACTGAAATATCCGGCTTTTTGGTTGTGCATAAAAAACCGGTCTCAAGGACCGGTTTTTTAATGCGCGAAAAACTTATGCACGGTTTTCGATATTTTATGAGCTTAAGAAATATGTAATAAAATCAGCTCGTTATGGGCAAAAAATGGCAGTTTTCGAACAAACCGTGCACAGGTTATCCACAATTTTTTATAGCACTGGCGTCTCGACCACAACAGGCTCCGGCGGCAACGAACCCATGGCGCGTTGCTGCGCTTCGTTCCATGCCGCAGCGCGGTCATTCAGTGCGGCAATCGCACGCGGGCCTTCGCCTTCGGCGTACATGGGCTGGCCAATCACCACGGTGATCGTGCCGGCACGTTTCGCCCAGCCAGTCTTCGGCCAGAACTTGCCGGCGTTGTGCGCAATCGGCAGCACCGGCAGGTTGGCGTTGACCGCGAGTGCTGTGCCGCCGCGCGAAAACTTGCCAACAGTGCCGAACGGCACGCGAGTACCTTCCGGGAAGATCAGCACCCAAACGCCATCTTTGAGCAGCTCGTCGCCCTTCTTGGCCACATGCTTGAGCGCAGCCTTGGGGTTATCCCGGTCGATAGCGATCGGCCGCAGCATGGCCATGGCCCAGCCGAAAAACGGCACGTACAGCAACTCACGCTTGAGTACCTGGCTAAGCGGCGAGAAGTACGCCGAGAGGAAGAACGTCTCCCACGTGCTCTGGTGGTTCGACAGAATCACGCAAGGCTGCTGCGGGACGTTTTCAGCGCCCTTGATTTCGAAGCGGATGCCGAGGAATACCTTGCTCAGCCACAACGCGCAGCGGCACCAATAAACGTTGATAAAACGATAGCGCGCCTTGAACGGCAGGAACGGCGCAATAAAAAAGCTCAGGGTGCACCAGAGAAACGAACTGGTGCCCAGCAGCAGGTAAAAGAAAAAGGTTCTGATGGCCTGCAAGATCGACATGGCAGCATTTACCGTTGCGGGTCATGGCCCGCCTGCTAAAAGCGCACTCCCGAGCAATCCTGATCAGGACGTCGGGGCGGCTAGTTGTTAATAAGTTCTGCGGCAACCGCCGCCAGATCGTCAAAAATCAAGGTGCCTACCGGCAGGTTTTTCGCCTGGGTCTTTTCGCCTTTGCCGGTCTTCACCAAAACTGGCTGAGAGTCGACGGCTTTGGCCGCCTCCAGGTCACCGAGGCTGTCCCCGACAAACCATAGCCCAGCCAGCGGTACCTTGTAATGTTCTGCAATGGTTTTCAACATACCGGGCTTGGGTTTGCGGCAATCGCAGCCCTCATCCGGCCCGTGTGGGCAATACACCACCAACCCCAGCTCACCGCCCTGCTCGGCCACCAATGTGCGCAAGCGCGCGTGCATGGCGTCCAGCGTGGCGATGTCGTAGTAACCGCGGGCGATGCCGGACTGGTTGGTAGCGATGGCCACCGTCCAGCCGGCTTTGCTCAACTGCGCGATGGCCTCAATCGAGCCGGGCAGTGGAATCCATTCCGCCACCGATTTGATGTAAGCGTCGGAGTCATAATTAATCACCCCGTCCCGATCGAGAATCAGCAGTTTCACCATGGTCAGCTCAGCGTCGAAATATCAGCGATATTGACGAACAAGCCGCGCAGACGCGCCAGCATGGCGTAGCGGTTTTTGCGTACACCCGCATCTTCGGCATTGATCATCACGGCTTCGAAGAACGCATCCACCGGCTCACGCAAGCTGGCCAGTCGCGCCAACGCTTCGGCGTAATTACGCTCGGCGATCAACGGCTTCACCGCGTTTTCGGCTTTGGCGATGGCGGAGTTCAGTGAGAACTCTTTGGCATCGGCAAACAGCCCCGGGTCGACTTCGGTATTGCCGAGGTTATCGGCCTTGCTCAGCAGGTTCGACACGCGCTTGTTCACCGCAGCCAGTGCATCGGCCTCCGGCAGTTTGCGGAACGCTTGCACGGCTTGCACGCGTTGGTCGAAGTCCAGCGCCGAACCCGGTTGCAGGGCACGCACCGACAGGTACACGGACACGTCCACGCCTTCGTCTTCGTAACGCGCACGCAGGCGGTCGAAGACGAATTCGAGCACTTGCTCGGCCAAGCCGGCTTGCTTGACCTTGGCGCCGAACTGGCCGACCGCGAACACCACGGCTTGGGTCAGGTCGAGGTCGAGCTTTTTGTCGATCAGGATGCGCAGCACGCCCAGCGCGGCACGGCGCAGGGCATACGGGTCTTTGCTGCCTGTGGGCAACATGCCGATACCGAAGATACCGACCAGCGTATCGAGCTTGTCGGCGATGGCCACGGCCGCACCGGTCAAGGTGGTCGGCAATTCTGCGCCGGCACCGCGCGGCATGTACTGCTCGTTCAGCGCCAGAGCTACTTCGTCCGGCTCGCCATCGTTGAGGGCGTAGTAGTAACCGGCGACGCCTTGCATCTCAGGGAACTCGCCAACCATCTCGGTGGCCAGGTCGCATTTGGACAGCACACCCGCGCGCGCAGCCCAGGCAGCGTCACCGCCGATGCGCGGCGCAATGTAGGCGGCCAACTTGGAAATGCGTACGGCTTTGTCGTAAACGCTGCCGAGTTTTTCCTGGAACACCACGTTTTGCAGGCGCAGGTTGAAGTCTTCGAGCTTCTGCTTTTTGTCTTGCTTGAAGAAGAACTCGGCGTCGGTCAGGCGCGGGCGAACGACTTTCTCGTTACCGGCGATGATCTGTTGCGGGTCCTTGCTTTCGATGTTGGCCACGGTGATGAAGCGCGGCAGCAATTTGCCGTCCACGTCCAGCAGGCAGAAATACTTCTGGTTGTCCTGCATGGTGGTGATCAGCGCTTCTTGCGGCACGTCGAGGAAACGTTCTTCGAACGAGCACACCAGCGGCACCGGCCACTCAACCAGCGCGGTCACTTCATCAAGCAGGTTTGGCGGCACGATAGCGGTGCCTTCCTGCTGGCGGGCCAGCTCTTCGGTGCGCTTGCTGATCAACTCGCGACGCTCGTTGGCATCGGCCAGCACGTAAGCAGCGCGCAGGTCGGCGGCGTAGTTGGCCGGCGAGGTGATGCGCACAGCTTGCGGGTGGTGGAAGCGGTGACCACGCGATTCGCGACCTGCGGTTTGGGCGAGGATCGTGCAATCGATGACTTGGTCACCGAGCAACATCACCAGCCACTGGGTTGGGCGTACGAATTCTTCTTTGCGCGCGCCCCAACGCATGCGCTTGGGGATCGGCAAGTCGTTCAGCGAGTCTTCGACGATAGTCGGCAACAGGCTGGCGGTTGGCTTGCCGGTGATGACCTGGCTGAAACGCAGTTTCGGGCCGCTCTGGTCGATTTCACTCAGCTCGACGCCACACTTCTTGGCAAAACCCAGCGCGGCTTGAGTCGGGTTACCTTCTGCGTCGAACGCCGCCTGACGCGGCGGGCCGTCGAGGTTGATGCTGCGGTCCGGTTGCTGGGTTTCCAGCGCGGTCAGCAACACGGCCAGGCGACGTGGCGCGGCGTAGACTTTTTTCGCTTCAAACTTCAGGCCAGCGCTGTGCAGGCCTTTTTCGATACCGGCCAGGAACGCATCGGCCAGGGTATTGAGTGCCTTGGGTGGCAGCTCTTCGGTGCCCAGTTCAACCAAAAAATCTTGAGCACTCATTGTGCAGCCTCCAGCTTAGCCAACACTTCATCACGCAGGTCCGGGGTTGCCATCGGGAAGCCCAGCTTGGCGCGAGCCAGCAGGTAGGCTTGGGCGACGGAACGCGCCAGGGTGCGTACACGCAGAATGTATTGCTGACGCGCGGTTACCGAGATGGCACGGCGGGCGTCCAGCAGGTTGAAGGTATGGGACGCCTTCAAGACCATTTCATAGCTCGGCAACGGCAGCGGCTGGTCGAGTTCGATCAGGCGCTTGGCTTCGCTTTCATAGAAGTCGAACAGTTCGAAGAGTTTTTCGACGTTGGCGTGTTCGAAGTTGTAAGTGGATTGCTCCACTTCGTTCTGGTGGAACACATCGCCATAGGTGACTTTGCCGAACGGGCCGTCAGCCCACACCAGGTCGTACACCGAGTCCACGCCCTGCAGGTACATGGCCAGGCGCTCGAGACCGTAGGTGATCTCGCCGGTCACCGGGTAGCACTCAATGCCGCCGGCTTGCTGGAAGTACGTGAACTGCGTGACTTCCATGCCGTTCAGCCAAACTTCCCAACCCAGGCCCCAGGCGCCCAGCGTTGGCGACTCCCAGTTGTCTTCGACGAAACGGATGTCGTGCACCAGTGGGTCCAGGCCAACATGTTTCAGCGAGCCGAGGTACAGCTCCTGAAAGTTGTCCGGGTTTGGCTTCAACACCACCTGAAACTGATAGTAGTGCTGCAGGCGGTTCGGGTTTTCGCCGTAGCGGCCGTCAGTCGGGCGACGACTGGGCTGCACATAAGCGGCGTTCCAGGTTTCCGGGCCGATGGCCCGCAGGAAGGTAGCGGTGTGGAAAGTGCCGGCGCCTACTTCCATATCGTAGGGCTGAAGTACCACACAACCTTGCTCGGCCCAGTATTGCTGGAGGGCGAGGATCAAGTCTTGGAAGGTACGCACGGCTGGCGTAGGCTGGCTCACGAAATTCACCTGTTACTTGGGCTGCGATTTAAAGAGCGGGAGTATACCCGATTCGGCCGCGCCACCATCCCCTGGAGCCTTATGCCACGCTGCTTTTGGTGTTCTGAAGATCCGCTGTACATGGCTTATCACGATCAGGAGTGGGGAACGCCGCTGCGCGATGCGCAGGGCTTGTTCGAGTTACTTTTGCTCGAAGGGTTCCAGGCGGGCCTGTCCTGGATCACCGTTTTACGCAAACGCGAGCATTATCGAAAGGTCCTGTTCGGCTTTGATGCGCAGCGCTTGGTGCAACTGACCGACGCCGAGATTGAAGCGCTGATGCTCGACCCCGGCATTGTGCGCAATCGCCTCAAGCTCAACGCCACCCGGCGTAACGCCGCCGCCTGGCTGGCGCTGGAAGATCCGGTGGGTTGGCTCTGGTCGTTTGTCGGCGGCGTGCCCAAGGTCAATCACTTCAAGGACCGCAGCCAAGTCCCGGCGATCACGCCAGAAGCCGAAGCCATGAGTAAAGCCTTGAAAAAAGCCGGCTTCACCTTTGTCGGCCCGACCATTTGCTACGCATTCATGCAGGCCTCGGGCATGGTCATGGACCACACCCAAGACTGCAACCGTTACGCGGTTTTGGCCAACGCCGGTTAGAATGGCGGTTTTGCGCACTACATTTGATCAGGAGTGACCTGTGGAAAAGTTTAAAGGCGCCTTGCTGGTAGGCGCTCTGCGGTTGTTTGCCCTGCTGCCTTGGCGCGCTGTACAGGCCGTCGGCACGGCGATTGGCTGGATCATGTGGAAAACTCCCAACCGCTCGCGCGAAACGGTGCGGATCAACCTCTCCAAATGCTTCCCGGACATGGACCCTGCCGCGCGCGAGCGCTTGGTCGGCCAGAGCTTGATGGACATCGGCAAGTCCCTGACCGAAAGCGCCTGCGCGTGGATCTGGCCGGCGCAGCGCTCCATCGATCTGGTGCGCGAAGTCGAAGGCCTGGACGTGCTGCACCAAGCCTTGGCCTCGGGCAAAGGTGTGGTCGGCATTACCAGCCACTTGGGCAACTGGGAAGTGTTGAACCACTTCTATTGCAGCCAGTGCAAACCGATCATTTTCTACCGCCCGCCCAAGCTCAAGGCGGTGGATGATTTGCTGCGCAAGCAGCGCGTGCAACTGGGTAACCGCGTCGCGGCGTCGACCAAGGAAGGCATTCTCAGTGTGATCAAAGAAGTGCGTAAAGGTGGCCAGGTGGGCATTCCTGCCGACCCGGAACCGGCAGAGTCGGCCGGCATCTTTGTACCGTTCTTCGCCACTCAGGCGCTGACCAGCAAGTTCGTGCCGAACATGCTCGCCGGTGGCAAGGCGGTTGGCGTGTTCCTGCACGCCCTGCGGCTGCCGGACGGCTCGGGTTACAAAGTGATTCTGGAAGCCGCGCCGGAAGACATGTACAGCACCGACACCGCCACCTCCTGCGCGGCGATGAGCAAGGTGGTCGAGCGTTATGTCGGCGCTTACCCGAGCCAGTACATGTGGAGCATGAAACGCTTCAAGAAACGCCCGCCGGGTGAGGCGCGGTGGTATTGATATACGGCTGACTCAAGGTCGACAACAAACACTGTGGGAGGGGGCTTGCTCCCGATGGCGATCTATCAGTCACAGATAAATTGACTGATACTCTGCTATCGGGAGCAAGCCCCCTCCCACATTTTTGGCCTGAGCAGTTAAGCCAACTTTTTGGGTAGCGCGTTAAGCCTTGCGGTCGAGTTTCTTCAGGAACACCGTCATCTCTTTCTCGGCCTGTTTGTCGCCATGCGCCTGGGCCGCTTCGATACCCTTCTCCCACGCCTGTCGTGCTGCGCCACTGTCACCCTGCGCTTGCTGCGCCTTGCCCAACAACTTCCACGCCGCCGAGTACTTCGGATCAAACTCCACGCACCTGAGCAAATGCTCCGCCGCCTTGGCGTAGTCCTTAAGGTCCAGATAACCCTTGCCTAAACCAAAGCGCAGCAGCGAGTTATCCACACCCTTGGCGAGCATTTTCTCCAGCGATTCGAGCATGCAGGTGTACTCCGTTGTGTCAGAAGAAGCTCAGCCCAACGTGGAATAACTTCTCCACATCGCGGATGTGTTTTTTATCCACAAGGAACAGGATCACGTGGTCGCCCGTGGCAATTACTGTGTCGTCGTGGGCGATGATCACTTCTTCGTCACGGATGATCGCGCCAATGGTGGTGCCCGGCGGCAAGCCGACATCGCGAATGGCCTTGCCGATAACCTTGCTCGACTTCGAATCGCCGTGGGCAATTGCCTCGATGGCTTCCGCCGCGCCACGCCGCAGCGAGTGCACGCTGACAATGTCGCCACGGCGCACGTGCGCGAGCAACGTGCCGATGGTCGCCAGTTGCGGGCTGATGGCAATGTCGATGTCGCCGCCCTGAATCAGGTCCACGTAAGCCGGGTTGTTGATGATGGTCATCACCTTCTTCGCCCCCAGCCGCTTGGCCAACAAGGAAGACATGATGTTGGCCTCGTCATCGTTGGTCAGGGCCAGGAAAATATCCGCGTCGGCAATGTTTTCTTCCATCAGCAGGTCGCGGTCCGAGGCACTGCCTTGCAGTACGACAGTGCTGTCGAGCGTGTCGGACAAATGCCGGCAGCGCGCCGGGCTCATCTCGATGATTTTCACTTGGTAGCGGCTTTCAATCGCCTCGGCCAAGCGCTCGCCGATCTGCCCACCGCCAGCGATGACGATGCGTTTGTAGGTTTCATCGAGGCGGCGCATTTCGCTCATGACGGCGCGAATATTCGCCTTGGCGGCGATGAAAAACACTTCGTCGTCGGCCTCTATCACCGTATCGCCTTGCGGCAGAATCGGCCGGTCGCGACGGAAAATCGCGGCTACGCGGGTTTCTACATTCGGCATGTGTTCGCGCAGTTGGCGCAGTTGCTGACCCACCAGCGGCCCGCCGTAATAGGCTTTTACCGCGACCAATTGCGCTTTGCCGCCGGCGAAGTCGATCACCTGCAAGGCGCCGGGAATTTCGATCAGGCGCTTGATGTAATGCGTGACCACCTGCTCCGGGCTGATCAGCACGTCGACTGGAATCGCGTCGTTGTCGAACAGGCCGGCGCGGGTCAGGTAAGCCGCCTCACGCACGCGGGCGATTTTGGTCGGGGTGTGAAACAGGGTGTGGGCGACCTGGCAGGCGACCATGTTGGTCTCGTCACTGTTGGTCACGGCCACCAACATGTCGGCATCGTCGGCGCCTGCCTGGCGCAGCACTGTCGGGAATGACGCGCGGCCTTGCACGGTGCGGATGTCGAGGCGGTCACCAAGGTTGCGCAGGCGCTCGGCATCGGTGTCGACCACGGTGATGTCGTTGGCTTCGCTGGCCAAATGTTCAGCCAGCGAGCCACCCACCTGCCCTGCCCCGAGGATGATGATTTTCATCCGGTCACTCCCTTAAACCCATTCAGCCGCGCGCGGCGGCAATCTTGATCAGTTTGGCGTAGTAGAAGCCATCGTGCCCGCCTTCTTGCGCGAGCAACTGGCGACCGTGCGGCTGCTTGATACCGGCAGCCGTGGCCAGGTCCAGCTCACGTGCGCCACTGGTGCGAGCGAGGAACGCCGCGATCACTTCGGTATTTTCGGTGGGCAAGGTCGAGCAGGTGGCGTAGAGCAGGATGCCGCCGACTTCCAGCGTCGGCCACAGCGCGTCGAGCAGTTCGCCTTGCAGCGCGGCCAGTGCAGCGATGTCATCAGCTTGGCGGGTCAGCTTGATGTCCGGGTGGCGGCGGATCACGCCGGTGGCGGAACAGGGCGCGTCCAGCAGGATGCGCTGGAACGGTTTGCCGTCCCACCACGTGGCGGTGTCGCGGCCGTCGGCGGCGATCAGGTCGGCACTCAGGCCCAGGCGCGCAAGGTTTTCGCGCACGCGCACCAACCGCTTGGCTTCCAGGTCAACCGCGACCACACCGGCGAGGTCTTTTTCGACTTCGAGGATGTGACAGGTCTTGCCGCCCGGTGCGCAGCAGGCGTCCAACACGCGCTGGCCGGGCGCCAGGTCGAGCAGGTCGGCGGCCAGTTGCGCGGCTTCGTCCTGCACGCTGACCCAGCCTTCGGCAAAGCCCGGCAGGCTGCGCACGTCGCTGGCCGCGTCGAGCACGATGCCGTCCGCACTGAACACGCACGGTGTGGCCGCGATGCCGGCAGCGCTCAGCAATTGCAGGTACGCGTCACGGCGGTGATGGCGGCGGTTGACCCGCAGGATCATCGGCGGGTGCGCATTGTTGGCCGCGCAAATGGCTTCCCATTGTTCAGGCCAAAACGCCTTGAGGGACTTTTGCAGCCAGCGCGGGTGGGCAGTGCGCACCACCGGGTCGTGTTCCAGCTCGGCCAGCAGCGCGTCGCTCTCGCGCTGGGCGCGGCGCAATACGGCATTGAGCAGGGCTTTGGCCCAAGGTTTTTTGAGTTTTTCGGCGCAACCGACGGTTTCGCCGATGGCGGCGTGGGCCGGCACACGGGTGTACAGCAACTGATAAAGGCCGACCAGCAGCAGCGCTTCCACATCCGCATCGGCTGCCTTGAACGGCTTTTGCAGCAGCTTGGCGGCCAGCGCCGACAAACGAGGCTGCCAGCGCGCGGTGCCAAAGGCCAGGTCTTGGGTGAAACCACGGTCGCGGTCTTCAACCTTGTCCATCTGAGTCGGCAATGAACTGTTCAGCGACGCCTTGCCGTTGAGTACGGCGGCGAGAGCCTTGGCGGCGGCCAGACGCGGGTTCATTGCGCGACCACCCCGAGAACGGTGCCCAAGGCAAATTTCTCACGACGGCTGTTGAATAAATCGCTGAAATTAAGCGCTTTGCCACCCGGCAATTGCAGACGAGTCAGGCACAGCGCCTGCTCACCACAGGCCACCAGCAGGCCGTCCTTGCTGGCGCCGATGATCTCACCGGGGGCGCCTTGGCCGTCAGCCAGCGTGGCGGCCAATACTTTCAAGGCTTCGCCATTCAGCGTGCTGTGGCAGACCGGCCAAGGGTTGAAGGCGCGCACCAGGCGCTCCAGCTCCACGGCCGGGCGGCTCCAGTCGATGCGGGCTTCATCTTTGTTCAGTTTGTGCGCGTAGGTGGCCAGGCTGTCGTCCTGTACTTCGCCTTCCAGCGTACCGGCAGCGAGCCCTGCGATGGCCTGGATCACGGCGGGCGGGCCCATCTCGGCGAGGCGGTCGTGCAGGCTGCCGCCGGTGTCTTCGGCGCTGATCGGGGTGATGACTTTAAGCAGCATCGGGCCGGTGTCCAGACCCGCCTCCATGCGCATCACGGTCACGCCGCTTTCAGCGTCACCGGCTTGCACCGCGCGCTGAATCGGCGCCGCACCGCGCCAGCGCGGCAGCAGCGACGCATGGCTGTTGATGCAGCCCAAGCGTGGAATATCCAGCACGGCTTGCGGCAGGATCAAGCCATAAGCCACCACCACCAGCAGGTCCGGTTTTAATGCTGCCAGCTCAGCTTGAGCCTCGGCGTTGCGCAAGGTCGGCGGTTGCAGCACAACAATAGTGTGCTCAAGCGCCAGTTGCTTGACCGGGCTCGGCATCAGTTTTTGCCCGCGACCGGCCGGGCGATCCGGTTGGGTGTACACCGCCACGACTTCATAAGGGCTGGCAAGCAACGCCTTGAGGTGTTCGGCGGCAAATTCAGGAGTGCCGGCAAAAACAATGCGCAGTGGCTCGGTCATGGGAGGTCTCGTTAAAAACAGTCACAAAAGAAAAAGGCTTGCCGCAGCAAGCCTTTGGAAGAAGGGAATCAAGCTTGCTGGCGATGCTTTTTTTCCAGCTTCTTCTTGATCCGGTCGCGTTTAAGCGTGGACAGGTAATCAACAAACAGCTTGCCGTTGAGGTGGTCGCATTCATGCTGAATGCACACCGCCAGCAGGCCTTCGGCAACCAGCTCGTAGGGCTTGCCGTCACGGTCCAGGGCCTTGATCTTCACGCGTACCGGGCGTTCGACGTTCTCGTAGAACTCCGGCACCGACAGGCAGCCTTCCTGGTATTCGCCCATCTCTTCGGTCAGCGGTTCGAACTCGGGGTTGATAAACACCCGAGGTTCGCTGCGATCTTCCGACAGGTCCATGACCACGACGCGTTGATGCACGTTGACCTGGGTCGCGGCGAGGCCGATGCCCGGTGCTTCATACATTGTTTCAAACATGTCATCGACCAACTGACGAACCTTGTCGTCCACTACGGCCACCGGCTTGGCGATCGTGCGCAGGCGCGAGTCGGGAAATTCGAGGATGTTCAAAATAGCCATAAGCGTAATTGCTGCACATGTGAGGTAGAGGCAAATCGGCGTTGGGATGGACCCACACAGCCGGTGTGAAACGTTCGGAAGCCGCGAAGGCTATGGCATTTCACGCGAACGTACATAATAAAGGAGATTCACCCCATGAGGAAATCGCTACTCGTCTTGCTGCTGTGGGCACCGCTCGCCACGGCCCTGATTCCAAAGCCCGGCCAAGCGCTGAATCAAACGACGCAGCAGGCTATTCAGCACTTTCTAGTGCATAACCGCATCCTCAATACGCCCCAGGAACTGGACAACGCGCCGTACATCGTCGCGGCCGGGGCCGGTCGCGTACTCGGCGCCAATGGCGAGCGTGTGCACGCGCGGGGTCACCTGGACCCGGCCCAGCCAACCTATGGGATCTTTCGTCGGGGCAAAACCTACATCGACCCCGACACCCAGGAACTGCTGGGTATCAACGCCGACGACATCGGCACCGCACGTTTTGTAACGGCTGGCGACCTCACCACCCTGGCGGTGCAACGGGTGACCCAGGAAGTGCGCCCGGGCGACCGTTTGCTGCGCGCCGAACCGCGTGTCGAGCTGGCCAACCTGCAAACGCCCAAGCCTGCACCCTTTATCGAAGGGCACATCATCGACATCCCCAAAGGCGTGACCCAGATCGGCGTGCGGGATGCCGTGACCTTGAACAAGGGCCGCCGCGACGGTCTGCTCGAAGGCCAACTGCTGACGGTGATCAAGGCCGGCGCTACCGTGCGCGACGTTATCAGCGGGGCGTCGACAACACTGCCGGATGAGCGTGCAGGCACCGTGCTGGTGTTTCGCACGTACGAAAAACTCAGTTATGGCGTGGTGCTCAGCGCTTCGCGTTCACTGGCCGTAATGGATCGATTCGAGGCTGCCCGACAGACTGAATAAGTAGCTTGCTAAATAAGTTACCAACAGAGTTATCCACAGCTTGTTGCGGTCAAGGACGATCAAATGTATCCGATAAACAGCAGTGAAATTTCCCCGTCTGAACTGGAAGCTCGACTACGCTTGCACAGGCTGCCGGAACTGGGTCCCAAGCGTTTTCGCGTATTGATTGACGCGTTCGGTTCTGCCTCAAAGGCGATCAGTGCACCGGCCAGCGCCTGGCGCTCGCTGGGGTTGCCAGCCAGCAGCGCCGAGGCTCGACGCAGCCCCGAAATACGTGATGGCGCCAGCCACGCATTAGCGTGGCTGGAGCGTCCCGCCCAGCATTTGCTGATGTGGGACCAGCCCGAGTACCCCGCACTGCTTGCGCAGATTGACGATGCGCCGCCGTTATTATTTGTTGCAGGCGACCCTGAAATTCTTGAAAAACCACAGTTGGCGATGGTCGGCAGCCGCCGTGCTTCCAGGCCTGGCCTGGACACTGCGGCGGCCTTTTCGCGCAGCCTGGCGAGCGCCGGTTTTGTCATCACCAGCGGCTTGGCTTTGGGCATCGACGGCGCTGCACATCAAGCGGCGCTGGATGTCGGCGGGCAGACAATCGGCGTGCTCGGCACAGGCCTCGAAAACTTTTATCCACAGCGCCACCGCCACCTCGCAGCAGCGATGATTGCCCAAGGTAGCGCAGTGGTTTCCGAGTTTCCGCTGGACGCCGCACCGCAGGCGGCCAACTTTCCGCGGCGCAATCGAATCATCAGCGGGCTGTCGCTGGGAGTGCTGGTGGTGGAAGCGGGCATGGCCAGTGGTTCGTTGATCACCGCGCGGCTGGCGGGTGAGCAAGGGCGCGAGGTGTATGCGATCCCGGGCTCTATCCATCATCCCGGCGCCAAGGGCTGTCATCAATTGATCCGCGATGGCGCAACGTTGGTGGAGTCCATCGAGCACATCCTCGAAGGCCTGCGCGGTTGGCAAGCCTTGTCCCGCCCTGCGCCGATGCCGGTCACCCATCCGTTGGTGGCACTGCTGCACGCGGCGCCCCACACCAGCGAAGCCTTGGCGATTGCCAGCGGGCGCGCGTTGTCGCAGGTGCTGGCGACGCTGACGGAGCTTGAGCTTGAAGGCTTGGTGACCTGCGATAGTGGGCGCTGGCTTGCGCGCCGCCAGCTTTTTTAGCGTGGTTTTTGTGGCTGGGTTTTGCAAAGAACATCGGTAAACTGCGCAGAGCTTTAGTCCGGAGAGTGAGCAATGGTCAACAGGTGGCGTGTGCTGGAAACCGCACGAGAAATTCGCGCAGGCGCGGTGATTGCCTATCCGACCGAAGCGGTCTGGGGCTTGGGCTGCGACCCTTGGAACGAGGCAGCGGTAGACCGTCTGCTGGCGATCAAGAATCGCTCGGTGGACAAGGGCCTGATCCTGGTGGCAGACAACATTCGCCAGTTCGATTTTCTATTTGAAGACTTCCCCGACACCTGGATCGAGCGCATGGCCAGCACCTGGCCTGGGCCGAATACCTGGCTGGTACCGCACCAGAACTTGCTGCCCGAATGGGTGACCGGTGTGCACGACACGGTCGCCTTGCGTGTCAGCGATCACCCGCTGGTGCGCGATTTGTGCGCGCTGACAGGGCCGTTGATTTCCACCTCGGCCAACCCGCAGGGCCGCCCGGCAGCGCGCACACGAATTCGTGTGGAGCAGTATTTCCGTGGCCAGGTCGATCTGGTATTGGGTGGCGCCTTGGGCGGGCGTAAAAACCCAAGCTTGATTCGTGACCTGGCGACGGGTGAGGTTGTGCGGCCGGCTTGAGACCGAGTTGGCGGAGTAGATCAAACACGCTTTCTGTGGGAGCGGGCTTGCTCGCGATTGCGGTGTGTCAGTTTAAAAATACTCATCTGACACACTGCAATCGCGAGCAAGCCCGCTCCCACAGTTTGAATGCATTCTGCTTGGGAGATTGGGTCGGCTTTTGATGTGGGAAGCGCCCCGCTATAGGCGCAATCTCACGATGAGGCCCCCACCCTGTTACGGCAACAGAATCGTCGACCCGGTCGTACGACGCCCCGACAACTCTGTATGCGCCTTCGCCGCTTCGGCCAATGAAAACCGTTGGTTGATGTCAATGCGCAGCTTGCCGCTCTTGATCATCGAGAACAGGTCATCCGCCATTAACTGCAGGTCTTTTGGGTTGCTGGCGTAAGTCGCCAACGTTGGCCGGGTGACATACAGCGAGCCTTTGGCGGCCAAAATCCCCAGGTTCACGCCATCCACCGCGCCCGATGCGTTACCAAAACTTATCAACAGACCCCGTGGCGCTACGCAGTCCAGCGAGGTCAGCCAGGTGTCTTTGCCGACGCCGTCGTACACCACCGGCACCTTTTTGCCGTCGGTCAATTCCAGTACGCGCTGTGCGACATTTTCCTTGCTGTAGTCGATGGTCTCCCAGGCGCCGAGGGATTTGGCCAAGGCGGCTTTCTCCGGCGAGCTTACGGTACCGATCAGCTTCACGCCCAAGGCTTTGGCCCATTGGCACGCGAGTGAGCCCACGCCACCGGCCGCCGCGTGGAACAGAATGGTTTCGCCGCCCTTCAGCTCATAGGTCTGGCGCAGCAAATATTGCACGGTCAGGCCCTTGAGCATGGCACCGGCGGCGTGTTCAAAGCTGATGTCGTCCGGCAGGTGCACCAGGTTGGCGGCGGGCAACACGTGCAGTTCGCTGTAGGCCCCCAGTGGGCCATTGCCGTAGGCCACACGGTCGCCGACGCTGAATTGAGTGACGTCGCTGCCGACCGCGTCGACCACGCCGGCGCCCTCCGCGCCCAACCCCGATGGCAACGCCGGCGGTGCATAAAGGCCGCTGCGGAAATAGGTGTCGATGAAATTCAGGCCAATCGCCTTGTTACGTACCCGAACCTGCTGCGGGCCTGGCTCTGCCGGTGTGTAGTCAACATATTCAAGCACTTGCGGGCCGCCATGGGCGCTGAACTGGATACGTTTAGCCATCTACCTTCTCCTTGAGTCGACTGTACGAAGCACCCTATCGGACTCCTAAGCGTGACCTTCGTCAACTGCGGCGCACGTGTGTGCGGTGTTATCCTGTGCGCCCATTTGCCGCCGACGCCCAATGGCCTCGCGTAGCTTTGCCCGATAAAGGTGACGCCATGACTACCCAAACCGAGGCTGTTAAAGCCTACCTGCTTGATCTGCAAGAGCGCATTTGCAGTGCTCTGGAAACCTTCGAGCCGGACACTCGTTTTATCGAAGATGCCTGGACTCGGCCAGCCGGCGGCGGCGGGCGCACACGTGTGCTCGAAAACGGTTCGGTCATCGAAAAAGGCGGCGTTAACTTTTCTCACGTGTTTGGCAGCGGCCTCCCACCGTCTGCCAGTGCGCATCGCCCTGAACTGGCCGGTCGCGGGTTTGAAGCCATGGGCGTGTCGCTGGTGATTCACCCGCACAACCCGCATGCACCGACATCCCACGCCAACGTGCGCTTTTTCATCGCCGAAAAAGAAGGCGAAGAACCCGTATGGTGGTTCGGTGGCGGCTTCGACCTCACGCCCTACTACGGCCATGAAGAGGACTGCATTCATTGGCATCGCGTGGCCGAGCAGGCATGTGCGCCGTTCGGGGCGGATGTATACGCGCGCTACAAGGCGTGGTGCGACACCTACTTTCATATCAAGCACCGCAACGAACCGCGCGGTATCGGCGGGCTGTTCTTCGATGATTTGAATGAGTGGGGCTTCGACACCAGCTTCGCCTTTGTTCGCGCCATTGGCGACGCTTACATCGACGCCTACTTGCCGATTCTGCAGCGGCGCAAGGCCATGGCCTATACCGAGCAGCAGCGTGAATTCCAGGAGTTTCGGCGTGGCCGCTACGTCGAATTCAACCTGGTTTACGACCGTGGCACCTTGTTCGGCCTGCAGTCGGGCGGGCGCACCGAGTCGATCCTGATGTCACTGCCGCCGCAAGTGCGCTGGAGCTACGACTGGAAAGCCGAAGCCGGCAGCGAGGAAGCACGCCTTACCGATTACTTCCTGCAAGACCGCGACTGGCTTGGCGTGGCCACGCCCAAGGCGGCGGTCTGATGGACCGTTATGTGGTGTTCGGCAACCCCATCGGCCACAGCAAGTCGCCGTTGATTCATCGAATGTTCGCCGAACAGACCGGTGAGCCGTTGGGCTACAGCACCTTGCTCGCACCGCTCGAGGATTTCAGCGGCTGCGCGCGTGAGTTTTTTCAGCAAGGGCGCGGCGCCAACGTCACCGTGCCGTTCAAGGAAGACGCTTACCGCCTGGCCCACAGCCTGACCGGACGCGCCCAGCGCGCTGGCGCGGTGAACACCCTGAGCAAGTTGGCCGATGGCAGCCTGCTCGGTGATAACACCGACGGCGCAGGCCTGGTGCGCGACCTGACGGTGAACGCCGGGTTGCAACTGCACGGCAAACGCATCCTGTTGCTGGGCGCCGGTGGCGCGGTGCGCGGGGCGTTGGAGCCCTTGCTGGCTGAGCAGCCTGGCGCGCTGATCATCGCCAACCGCACGGTGGCAAAGGCTGAGTTGCTCGCCGAGCTGTTCGACGACCTTGGGCCGGTTTCCGCCAGCGGTTTCGACTGGTTAAGTGAGCCGGTGGACCTGATCATCAATGCCACATCCGCCAGCCTGTCAGGCGATGTGCCGCCGATTGCCGGCAGCCTGATCGAGCCCGGCAAAACCTTTTGCTACGACATGATGTACGCCAAAGAGCCGACGGCGTTCTGCCGCTGGGCCACTGAACACGGTGCATCCGTGGCAATGGATGGCCTGGGCATGCTGGTTGAGCAGGCGGCGGAAGCGTTCTTCCTGTGGCGCGGCGTACGCCCGGATTCGGCGCCGGTGTTGGCTGAACTGCGTCGCCAACTGGCCTGACGCAGCGGCAACTGTGGGCACAATTATTGTGCCCACATTAGTCTTCGAAATGGATCGGGCAGTTATCGGCCCCTTCGAGTTTTCTCAATTCTTCAACGACCTGCGGCCGCGCTCGGCGCAGCGTCAGGCTACGGCCTAAACCCCTTAGCCGCCGCGCCTCCTGGTGCAGCATCTCGACCCCGGAATAATCGATAAAGTTGATCTGCTGCGCTTCGATCACCACCCGCCCGCCGTGCAAGCGTTGCAGGCGTACTTGCAGGTAATGACTGGCGCCAAAAAAGATCGAGCCGCCAACGCGTAGCACGTCCTCATCACCGTCGCGCCACTGCTGCACGCGCGGCTGCGAGGTGCGTTTGAGGTAGAAAAACAGCGATGCCAACACCCCGGCGTAGATCGCGGTTTGCAGTTCCAGCAGCAAGGTGGCGGCGCACGTCAGGCCCATCACCACACATTCAGCGCGACTGACGCGCCACAGCGCGCGAATGCTGCGATGGTCCACCAGGCCCCAGCAAATCAGCAAGATGCTGGCGGCCATGCTCGGCAGCGGAATGTGCGCGATCAACGCGGCGCCGAACAGCGCAAACAGCGCCACCCACACCGCCGAGAACACCCCGGCCAGCGGCGAGCAGGCGCCGGCTTCGTAGCTGAGGCCGGAACGCGTAAAGGAACCGGCTGACAAGTAGCCAGAGAAAAATCCGCCGACGATATTCGACAAGCCCTGCGCGCGCACTTCCTGGTTCGCATCAAGCAACTGTTGCGAGCGCGCCGACAACGAGCGGGCAATCGACAGGCTGGTGACCAGCCCCAGCATGCCCACCGCCACCGCGCTGGGCAGCAGGCGCAGGAGCATGTCCAAGTCCAGCGGCAATGGGCTGAACGGCGGCAGCTTGCCGACAAACGCGCTCACCCGCGCCACATGCCCGAACATGGCCGGCCACAGCCACGCCGCCAGGCTGCCCAAGGCCAGCGCAATCAGCAGCGTCGGCCAGCGCGGCAGCCAATACTTGAGCAGCGCGCCAGCCAACAATGTGCTTAAGCCGAGAGCGAGCGAGGCGCGGTCCCATTCGCCGCCGTGATCGACAAGCGCCAGCACACTTTTGATCGCCGTGGCCTGGCTCGGCAAATCCAGCCCCAACAGGTTAGGCAGTTGCCCCAAGGCAATCACCACGGCGGCGCCGAGGGTGAAACCCAGCACCACCGGATGCGAAACAAAATTCACCAGCGCGCCGAAGCGCAGCATGCCGAGCAACCACTGGAAAACCCCGGCGAGGAAGGTGAGCAGCAGGATGAGCGTGATGTAGTCCTGCGAACCCGGCACGGCGAGTGGGCTGACGCTGGCGTAGAGCACGATGGAAATCGCCGCCGTCGGGCCACAGATAAGGTGCCACGACGAGCCCCACAGGCAGGCGATCAGCACCGGGATAATCGCCGCGTACAGACCGTACTCCGGTGGCAGGCCGGCAATCAGCGCGTAGGCAATTGACTGTGGTAACGCGAGCACCGCGCCACTGAGGCCGACCATCGCGTCCCGGCCGACGCTGGCGCGGGTTTGGCGCGGGAGCCAGGAGAGGAAGGGGAAGAGTGTATGGCGGTTGGGCCGGGGCATCGCAGACTCGGGTTGAAAGGTTTGAGCCAGAATATCAGGCTGCTAATAATCGTTCCCACGCGAGCGTGGGAACGATCAGCGTGCTAGAGCTTGGCTTTTACCGCTGCCAATGCGTCCTGGCCATCGACGGTTTTCACGCCATCCAGCCACGTGTCCAGCACGGCCGGGTTGGCCTTGATCCATGCCTTCGCCGCCTGCGCATTGCTGACCTTGTTGTTGGCCACCTCGGCCATGATTGCGTTCTCCATCTCTTGGGTAAAACTCAGGTTGGTCAGCAACTTTCCTACGTTCGGGCAGGACTGCGCATAACCTTTGCGGGTCAAGGTGTACACGCTGCCGGTGTCGCCGAAGTATTTCTCGCCGCCCTTGAGGTAGTGCATTTTCAACTGCACGTTCATTGGGTGTGGCGTCCAGCCGAGGAAGGTCACGAAGCGCTGCTTCTTCACTGCCCGCGACACTTCGGCGAGCATTGCCTGCTCGCTGGATTCCACGAGCTTCCATTGGCCGAGATCAAAGTCGTTTTTCTTGATGATTTCCTGCAACGAGATATTCGCCGGCGCGCCGGAGCCGATGCCGTAGATCTTTTTGTCGAACTTGTCGGCAAACGTGTTCAGGTCGGCAAACTCATGCACGCCGGCGTCCCACACGTAGTCCGGCACGGCGAGGGTGAACTCGGTGCCGTCGAGGTTTTTCGCCAGTTGCACCACGTCGCCGTTGGCCACGAACTTGTCATAAAAACCCTGCTGCGCCGGCATCCAGTTGCCCATGAATACATCGACTTTGCCGTCCTTGAGCCCACCAAACGTGATCGGCACCGCCAGCGTGTCGACCTTGGCTTTGTAACCCATGCCCGTCAGCAGAAAACCGGTGATGGCATTGGTGGCGGCAATGTCGCTCCAGCCCGGATCGGCCATCTTCACCGTTTCACAACTGGCATCCGCGTACACATTGGCGCTTGTCAGCGCCAATGTCGCTAGCATCACAGTCAACTTTTGCATGGCCTTCCCTTTGTCTGATTATTGGTCTTGGCAGGGTTGTGGATAACGTGCCTTGCGCTCCAGGTCGTCGAGGTCGATATGGTTGCGCATGTATTGCTGACTGGCGTCTACCAGTGGCTGGTGGTCCCAGCTCTTCAGCTTGCCTTCGGTCAGTGCTTCAAACACCAGACGACGGCGGCGTTGGCTGGCGAGCACCTGTTGGTGGATCGCCGGGATGTCCCATTTGGCCCGCGCCTCACTCAAAAACGCCTCGAACAGTGGCCGGTGTTCCGGTGACTGGCTGAGGTTCTCCCGCTCGTGCGGGTCATTGTGCACATCGAAGAGTAAACAAGGGTCGTCTTCGCTGTAGATGAATTTGTAGGCGCCACGGCGGATCATCATCAGCGGGCTGATGGTGCCTTCGGCCATGTATTCGCCGAACACTTCGTCGTGCCCGCCCTCCCCCAGCAAGTGCGGGACCAGCGAGCGGCCGTCCAGCGGCAGAAGCGGGTCCAGCTCGCCGCCGGCCAGCTCCACCAGGGTCGGCAGCAGGTCGGCAGTCGACACTGCCTTGCTCACGCGGCCAGCGGCAAACTGCCCCGGCGCACTGACCAGCAGCGGCACGCGGGCGGCCATTTCAAACCAGTGCATCTTGTACCAGAGGCCGCGCTCGCCAAGCATGTCGCCGTGGTCGCCAGAGAAAATAATCAGGGTGTCATCACTCAGGCCGGTGTCTTCGAGGGTTTGCAGCAGCTTGCCGACGTTGCTGTCGATATAGCTGCAGGCACCGAAGTAGGCGCGGCGTGCATCGCGAATCTTGTTCAGCGGCAGCGGCTTGTCCCACAGGTCATAGACCTTGAGCAGGCGTTGCGAATGCGGGTCTTGGTCAGCTTGCGGGGGCGTGGCAGGCAACGGGATGTCGCTGTCGTCGTACAAATCCCAGAACGGCTTGGGAATCGTGTACGGGTCGTGTGGGTGAGTCATCGACACGGTCAGGCAGAACGGCTGGTCACCGTCTTCGCGAATATGGTCGAACAGGTATTGCTGCGCCTTGAACACCACCTCTTCGTCGAAATCCAGTTGGTTGGTACGCACGCACGGGCCGGCTTGCAGCACCGACGCCATGTTGTGGTACCACGTGGGCCGTACATCCGGCTCGTCCCAGTTCACCGCCCAGCCATAGTCGGCGGGGTAAATGTCGCTGGTCAGGCGCTCCTCAAAGCCGTGCAACTGGTCTGGCCCGCAGAAGTGCATCTTGCCCGACAGCGCAGTGCGGTAGCCGAGGCGGCGCAGGTAGTGGGCGTAGGTCGGTACATCGGCGGGAAAGTCGGCCGCATTGTCGTAGGCGCCGATTTTGCTCGGCAACTGGCCGCTGACCAGCGTGAAGCGCGACGGTGCGCACAAGGGGCTGTTGCAATACGCGGCGTCGAACACCACGCCTTGTGCGGCAAGGCGGCTGAGGTTGGGCAACTTGATAGGCGAAGGACCGTAGAACGGAAGCAACGGCGCGGCCATTTGATCGGCCATGATGAAAAGAATGTTCTTGCGCTTCATAAGTCTTCGGCATTCCATAGGCGGTGTTTATGCGAATGAGCATGCGGCCCATGGAAATTGGGGTAAAGCCCATGAAAAGCAATGTCTAGGATAAGCACAGCTTATGTATGAAGCCCTCGGTGATGTGTCGCTCGACCTGCTCCGCGCGTTTGAAGCGGCGGGGCGCCACCGCAGCTTTACCGCCGCCGCGATGGAGCTGGGCAGCACTCAGCCGGCCGTCAGCCAGCAGATCAAGCGCCTTGAAGAGCAACTGGCGATTCGCCTGTTTGATCGCATTTACCGTGGCATCGAACTGACCGACGCGGGCGCCCTGCTCTTCGAACACGTGCAGGGCGGCTTGCAAAGCATCAACCACGGCTTGAGCGCGATCACCCAACAAGACCAGCACGAAGTGCTGCAGGTGGCCACCGACTTCGCCTTCGCTGCGTATTGGCTGATGCCACGCCTGCATCGTTTTCACGCGGCCAACCCTCACGTCGACGTGAGCCTGGTCACCAGCCAGCGCAACCACGCCACCTTGCGCAGTGATATTGACGTGGCGGTGTTGTTTGGCGATGGCCGTTTCAAACAGGGCGACAGCCTGTGGCTGTTCAATGAGGAAGCGTTCCCGGTGTGCAGCCCGCAATGGCTCAAGGACCAGGCCACGCCGCTGACGGTGCAGAGTTTGCCCGACTACCCGTTGCTGCACCTGCGTCAGGAAAACAACAGCCATTGGTTCGATTGGAGCGGCGTGTTTCGCGAGCTGGGCATCACCACCGCACCGACGCCCGGCCAACTGCGTTTTGACAATTACACCCTGCTGATCCAGGCGGCGATTGCCGGGCAGGGCGTGGCCATCGGCTGGCGGCACCTGGTGGACAGCATGCTCGAACAGAACTGGCTGTGCCGTCCTATCCGCGACACGGTGATCTCGCGCTACGGTTATTACGTAGTGCAGCCGCAGCGCAAACGTCGCGGGCAGTTGGTCGAGCGCTTTGTCGACTGGCTGGTGGCCGAGCAAGCCAGCAACGTGCAGTCGCTGACCGGGCTGGCCCTACCGTCGATTGCGGTCTAGGATTTGGCGCACATCGCAGACGGATTTCGCCATGCAACGAATCAAGGGTTACCACGCCCATATCTACTTTGACGCCCACAGCATCGAGCAAGCGCGCACCTTGTGTGAAGACGCAGCCAAGCTGTTTCCGCTGCGCATGGGCAACGTGCATGAGCGGCCCGTAGGCCCGCACCCGGACTGGAGCTGCCAACTGGCGTTCGACCCGGAATACATCGGCGTGGTGCTGCCGTGGCTGGCGCTGCACCGCGAAGGGCTGGTGGTGTTCTTGCACCCCAATACCGGCGATGACCTGAAGGACCACACCGATTACGCGATCTGGATGGGCGCGATGCGCGAACTGAATCTGTCTGCGCTTTAACCAAGGCTGAATACGCGCCCCGTCAGCGTGTGCAGGGACGCGGGATTTTTGCACGCCAAAACCCAATATATGGGACTGTTATTTATATATTGAGATTTATCAGCGCGTAGGTTTATATTCGTCCATCTGCTTTTTTCAGCACCCACTCATTTCAGGTGAAGCGATGCAGGCGCAATTGATCGCGCTCGACTGGGGGACCAGCTCCCTTCGTGCTTATAAACTCGGCCCGGCTGGCGAGGTGCTCGAACAGCGCTCGCTGGCGTTCGGGATCATGCACCTGCCCAGCGAACCCCGCGACATCGCCGGTATGCGCTGTAGCGATGGCTTCGAGTTGGCGTTCGATGCCGCCTGCGGCGATTGGCTCGACGCCCAGCCCGGCCTGGCGGTGATTGCCTGCGGCATGGTCGGCAGCGCTCAGGGCTGGAGCGAAGCGGCCTATCGCAACACCCCGGTGGATGTCGCAAGCTTGGGCCAGGCGCTGCATACAGTCCGCAGCCTGCGTGGCGTGGTGGTGCACATTGTGCCTGGCGTGATTGAGCAGGTCGGTTTGCCCAACGTAATGCGCGGTGAAGAAACCCAAGTGCTCGGCGTGTTGCAGAGCCTTAACAGCGACGCCTTGATCGGCCTGCCTGGCAGCCATTCCAAATGGGTTGAGGTGGTGGGTGGTCGCATCACGCACTTCGACACCTTCATGACCGGTGAACTGTTCGCGATACTCAGCAAGCACAGCATCCTGGGGCGTACTCAAAAAACCTCGGAACAGTTCCAGACACAGGCCTTTGACCGAGGCGTGCAAGTCGCGCTGTCGGCAGACGGCCAGCGTGGCGTGCTGTCGACGTTGTTCAGCGCGCGCACGCTGGGGCTGACGGCTGAGCTTGCGCCTGAGCAACAACCCGATTACTTGTCTGGCCTGCTGATCGGCCACGAACTCGCGGGCTTGCCGGCCAGCGCCAAACACCAGCCGATCATCCTGGTCGGCGCCGCCGCCCTTTGCATGCGCTACCAACGCGCCCTCGCCCTCTGCGGCTTCGCCCACGTCAGCCTGGCGCAAGAAGCCACCGAGCGCGGCTTGTGGCAATTGGCCGTGGCGGCCGGGCTCACTCAACCTGTATCGGAGGCCTGACATGCTCAAGCAAGCACTCACACACAACGGTTTGATCGCGATTTTACGCGGTGTGCGACCGGACGAAGCCCGTGAGATTGGCCAGGTGCTTTACGCCGCTGGCTTCCGGGTGATCGAAGTGCCGCTCAATTCACCCGAGCCTTACACCAGCATCCGCACGCTGCGCGACAGCCTGCCCGCCGATTGCCTGATCGGCGCGGGCACGGTGTTGACGCCAGAGCAAGTTGAACAGGTCAAGGCCGCCGGTGGCCAGGTGATCGTTATGCCCCACAGCGATGCCAAGGTGTTGCGCGCCGCCAAAGCGGCGGGCCTGTACCTGTCGCCAGGCGTGGCCACGCCGACCGAGGCGTTTGCCGCACTGGCTGAAGGCGCGGACGTGTTGAAGCTGTTCCCGGCCGAGCAAATGGGCCCGGCAGTGATCAAGGCCTGGCTCGCGGTATTGCCAGCGGGCACGTTGTTGCTGCCGGTCGGCGGCGTTACACCAGACAACATGCAGGTGTATTTCGACGCCGGCGCCAAGGGCTTCGGGCTGGGCTCCGGGTTGTTCAAACCGGGCATGTCTGTGGATCAAGTGGCGAGCAGCGCGCAGGCGTACGTCGCGGCCTGGAACGCGCTTCATTGATTGCAAGCTTTGCGCCCTGGGCGCTGCATCGACAAGAGAGATAAGAAGATGAAAATCACCAAACTGACTACCTTCATCGTTCCGCCGCGCTGGTGCTTCCTCAAGGTCGAAACCGACCAGGGCGTGACCGGCTGGGGCGAGCCCGTGGTCGAAGGCCGCGCCCACACGGTGGCCGCTGCGGTTGAGGAACTGTCCGACTACTTGATCGGCAAAGACCCACGCAATATCGAAGACATCTGGACCGTGCTCTATCGCGGCGGCTTCTACCGGGGCGGCGCCGTGCATATGAGCGCCCTCGCCGGTATCGACCAGGCGTTGTGGGACATCAAGGGCAAGGCGCTGGGTGTGTCGGTCAGCGATTTGCTGGGCGGCCAGGTGCGCGACAAAATCCGCGTGTATTCGTGGATCGGCGGCGACCGCCCGGCCGACACTGCGCGTGCCGCCAAAGAAGCCGTGGGCCGTGGTTTTACCGCAGTAAAAATGAACGGTACCGAAGAATTACAGTTCGTCGACAGCTTTGAAAAGGTCGACCTGGCGCTGGCCAACGTGGCCGCTGTGCGCGATGCCGTCGGCCCTAACGTCGGCATCGGCGTCGACTTCCATGGCCGCGTGCACAAGCCCATGGCCAAAGTGCTGATGAAGGAACTGGACGCCTACAAGCTGATGTTCATCGAAGAGCCGGTGCTCAGCGAAAACTACGAAGCACTCAAAGAACTTGCGCCGCTGACCAGCACGCCGATCGCTTTGGGCGAGCGCCTGTTCTCGCGCTGGGATTTCAAGCGTGTGCTCAGCGAAGGTTACGTCGACATCATCCAGCCCGATGCTTCCCACGCGGGTGGCATCACCGAAACCCGCAAAATCGCCAACATGGCCGAAGCCTACGACGTGGCCTTGGCCCTGCACTGCCCGCTCGGGCCGATTGCCTTGGCGGCCTGCCTGCAACTCGACGCGGTTTGTTACAACGCGTTTATCCAGGAGCAAAGCCTGGGCATCCATTACAACGAGAGCAACGACCTGCTCGACTACGTGCGCGACCCGGGCGTGTTCGACTATGACAAAGGCTTCGTGAAGATCCCCAATGGGCCAGGGCTGGGCATCGAGATCAACGAGGAATACGTGATCGAGCGCGCGGCCATCGGCCACCGCTGGCGCAACCCGATCTGGCGCCACGCCGACGGCAGCTTCGCCGAATGGTGATTTTTATCTGAAGTAATGCGGATCAACATGTGGGAGGGGGCTTGCTCCCGATGGCAGTGGACCAGCCGCCGAAGAAGTCGACTGACACTCCGCCATCGGGAGCAAGCCCCCTCCCACATTGACCGCGTTGCTCCCGAGAGTTGTTTACTGCGTCCTCAATAAACATAAGAAGAGGCTACCCATGCAACCTGAATCCTTCACTGGGCAGGCTCCCTTAGTCGCGCCCAGCAGAAAGCGTTTCTTCATCATGGTGCTGTTGTTTATCACCGTGGTGATCAACTACCTCGACCGCAGCAACCTGTCGATTGCAGCGCCAGCGCTGACCAGCGAGCTGGGTATCGACCCGGTGCACGTCGGGCTGATCTTCTCGGCCTTCGGCTGGACCTACGCCGCCATGCAAATTCCTGGCGGCTGGCTGGTGGATCGGGTGCCGCCGCGCATCCTCTACACCGTGGCCCTGTTGTTGTGGTCGATTGCCACCGTAATGCTTGGCTTTGCCGCCAGCTTTATCGCGCTGTTCGTGCTGCGCATGGCGGTCGGCGCGCTCGAAGCGCCGGCTTACCCGATCAATAGCCGCGTGGTCACCACCTGGTTTCCCGAGCGCGAGCGCGCCACGGCGATTGGCGTTTATACCTCCGGGCAGTTTGTCGGGCTGGCGTTTCTTACGCCGGTGCTGGCGTGGCTGCAACACACGTTCGGCTGGCACATGGTGTTTGTCGCCACCGGCGGCGTGGGCATTCTGTGGGCGCTGGTGTGGTACGCGGTGTACCGCGAGCCGAAGGATTTCAAAGGCGCCAACGCGGCTGAAATCGAACTGATCCGCGAAGGCGGCGGGCTCGTGGATATGCAGGCCAAAGTGGTCAAGGCACCGTTCAGTTGGGTCGACCTGGGCATCGTACTGACCAAGCGCAAGCTGTGGGGCATTTACCTGGGGCAGTTCTGCCTGAACTCCACGCTGTGGTTTTTCCTGACGTGGTTCCCGACCTACCTGGTGAAATATCGCGGCATGGACTTCATCAAGTCCGGCCTGCTCGCGTCGCTGCCGTTTTTGGCGGCGTTTGTCGGCGTGCTGTGTTCGGGGATTTTCTCTGACTGGCTGATTCGCCGGGGCGCGTCGGTGGGTTTTGCGCGCAAGCTACCGATCATCAGTGGCTTGCTGATTTCCACCGCGATCATCGGCGCCAATTACGTGGACTCCACGGCCTGGGTGATTGCGTTTCTGGCAGTGGCGTTTTTCGGCAATGGCCTGGCGTCGATTACCTGGTCACTGGTATCGACCCTGGCGCCCGCGCGGTTGCTTGGCCTGACGGGAGGCGTGTTCAACTTCATTGGCAACTTGTCGGCGATTACCACGCCGATCGTGATCGGCTTTCTGGCCAGCGGCGACTCGTTTGCGCCAGCGATCACCTACATCGCCGTGCTGGCGTTGCTGGGCGCGCTTTCGTACGTATTGCTGGTAGGCAAGGTCGAGCGCATAGAGTTGTAGCGGGCGATTAACTCTTGTGGCGAGCAAGCCCGCTCGCCACAGGAGACAGCAAGCCACAAAGTCTCTTAGAAACCCACTTCGTGTAAATCAGCGTTTGCGCTCCCGATTATCTGGAAGGGTGCACACGTGGATAAATATCATGACGAGCGAGAGCCAGCCCATAACCGAGTTATCTGCGTACCCTATAAACGGTAACGTGCTATCTCGCAAAAAAAAACCGTGAATAGAGGCGCACAGTACGTTGTAGATCCCGGCCCCCCAAAACTTCAAGGCAGAAAAGCGGCGACCTGAAAACGCGAAGTATGCCCAGTAGGACGGCCAGTACAGAAGTAGTGTTATCAGCACAAAGGCGGGGTAAAAAATGAAGTTAGTCATCGGAAGGGTGGCACACGTCATACATGGTTTTTGCATTCATACCCGGTCTGACACTTGTTGCCGATAGAGTTTTGGGTTGAACAACCCGCCGAAATCAGTCGTTGTGCCTTCCCGGTAATGGTCATGTAACCGTGATTAGCCATGCGTGAACTCCCTTTAGTAAGGAGAACACCGTATTTCAATGGTTTTGAGTTGTGTTGTAGGGCACTTCTGAAAATTTAAACGAAATATCCGGGATTCAGAGCCGACGAAGGGGCTGTGAGAGTTCTGGCTTGTTAGGTTGAGCGCGTTGCTCTGTCGCTGGCGATTAACTCTTGTGGCGAGCGAGCAAGCCCGCTCGCCACACAGGATGGCTGGGTACAACAAGCCCGCTCGCTACAGAAGGGTTGGGTGTCAGTTGAGCACGCCGTCGAGGATTTCGTAGACGATGCCGGTGCCGACGGCGATCAGCACCACGTCTGGGCCGGAGCGGCGCCATTCGTAGCCCGGGTACGCGGGCAGGCGGGCCAGCGCGCGGCCGTCGAGGCGTTCGCCGTAGTAACCGCGTGGCAAGGGTTGGCCACGCACCAGGCGTACGTTCGGCGGCGGCGGCGCGCCGCGCGAGAACTGGCCGTGGTTGTCGTGGATGATCTGGCGCACCGGGCCGAAATCCTGGGGCGGGCCACCACGGCGGTTGTCTTGCGGCCCGCGATGGTCGTCGCCACGTTGTTCGTGCTGGCCTTGCGGGCCGCCACGGTCGGGGCCGCCTTGATCGTTGGGCGCGGCCTGCGCCAGGGCACTTGCGCCGAGCATCAGTACGCCAAGACCAGCGATCAAGCGTTTAGGCATTTTCATGGGTGTTTCCTCAGTACTGCACGAACAAAAAAGGGATGTCGAACGAGGTTCGAAATCCCTTGGTCTTGTCACTTTAGGTACTGATCCGGCGGTTTGATTCCTCTGTATCAGGAACTTTACCTCCCGCTACATGGCGTTTACTTACGCGCGTTGCGCACACCTTCCGACAGCGCGGCACAAAGACTCAATACACCATCAATCGCTTGCTGATCATTTTTCGCATTGGCGATGTGATCGATCAGTGCAGAACCCACGACTACCCCGTCAGCCAGGCGCGCGATAGCGGCCGCTTGCTCCGGCGTGCGGATACCAAAACCGATGCTGATCGGCAGGTCGGTATGCCGACGCAGGCGAGTCACGGCTTCTTCGACGTGTTCCAGGGTGGCGGCGCCGGCACCGGTCACGCCCGCCACCGACACGTAATACACAAAGCCGGAGCTGCCGTTGAGTACGGTTGGCAGGCGCGCGTCATCGGTGGTCGGCGTGGTCAGGCGGATAAAGTCGATGCCCGCAGCCTGGGCCGGGTCGCACAGCTCGGCGTTATGCTCGGGCGGCATGTCGACCACGATCAGGCCATCAACCCCGGCTTCCTTGGCGTCAGCGATAAACTGCGGCACGCCGTATTTATGGATAGGGTTGAAGTAGCCCATCAATACCAGCGGCGTGTCGTTGTTGTCTGTACGGAACTCGCGAACCATTTGCAGGGTTTTCGCCAGGTTCTGTTTGGCGGTCAGCGCGCGGATATTCGCCAGTTGAATGGCTGCACCGTCGGCCATCGGGTCGGTGAAGGGCATGCCCAACTCGATCACGTCGGCACCCGCGGCCGGTAAGCCTTTAAGGATCGCCAGCGAGGTGTCATAACCCGGGTCGCCGGCGGTGACGAAGGTCACCAGGGCGGCGCGGTTTTGTTCTTTCAGCTGCGCAAAGCGTGTGTGCAGGCGGCTCATCAGTGTTTCTCCTGCTGGCTGGATTGCATATGGTGCATCACGGTCTGCATGTCTTTGTCGCCACGACCGGAAAGGTTGACCACCATCAGGTGATCCTTCGGCAGGTTCGGTGCACGTTTGAACACTTCGGCCAGCGCGTGCGCAGTTTCCAGCGCCGGGATAATCCCTTCGAGTCGGCAGCATTTGTGGAACGCGTCCAACGCTTCGTCGTCGGTCACCGAGGTGTACTGAACGCGGCCGATGTCATGCAACCAGGCGTGTTCCGGGCCGATGCCAGGGTAGTCGAGGCCGGCGGAAATCGAGTGCGCGTCGATGATCTGGCCGTCGTCGTCCTGCAACAGGAACGTGCGGTTGCCGTGCAGTACGCCGGGTACGCCGCCGTTGAGGCTGGCGGCGTGTTTGCCGGTTTCGATGCCAAAACCTGCGGCTTCAACGCCGATGATCTCGACGCCGGTGTCATCCAAAAACGGGTGGAACAAGCCCATGGCGTTCGAGCCGCCGCCGATGCACGCCACCAGGCTGTCGGGCAGACGGCCTTCCTGGGTTTGCATCTGGGTGCGCGTTTCTTTGCCGATCACCGCCTGGAAGTCGCGAACCATGGCCGGGTACGGGTGTGGGCCAGCCACGGTACCGATCAAGTAGAAGGTGTCGTCGACGTTGGTTACCCAGTCACGCAGCGCTTCGTTCATCGCGTCTTTAAGGGTGCCAGTGCCGGAAATTACCGGGATCACTTTTGCGCCCAACAGCTTCATGCGGAACACGTTGGCCTGTTGGCGCTCAATGTCGGTGGTTCCCATGTAGATCACGCAATCGAGGCCAAACCGCGCGGCGACGGTGGCGGTGGCCACACCGTGCATGCCGGCGCCGGTTTCGGCGATGATGCGTTTTTTGCCCATGCGCCGCGCCAGCAAAATCTGGCCGATGCAGTTATTGATCTTGTGCGCGCCGGTGTGGTTGAGCTCTTCGCGCTTGAGGTAGATTTTGGCGCCGCCGCAGAATTCGGTCAGGCGTTCGGCGAAGTACAGCGGGCTTGGACGCCCAACATAGTCGCGCTGGAAGTAGGCCAATTCTTCATTGAAGGCCGGATCAATCTTGGCCGCTTCGTATTCGCGGGCCAATTCAAGGATCAACGGCATCAAGGTTTCAGCGACGTAGCGGCCGCCGAACCCGCCAAACAGGCCGTTGGCGTCGGGGCCGTTGCGAAGGTCGGTCTGGGACTGAGTCATGGGACGCTCCAGGGAAAACGTGAGTAGAGGCAATGAAGGCCACTCTACCCCTGACGCGCTGCGCTGAAAACCGATAAGATCGCCGCAACCTGTCAGGAAAACTCACAGATGAGCCGAGACCTTCCACCGCTTAACGCCCTGCGCGCGTTCGAAGCGACTGCGCGCCTCAACAGCGTCAGCCAAGCTGCCGAGCAATTGCACGTGACGCACGGCGCGGTCAGCCGCCAATTGAAAGTGCTGGAAGAGCACTTGGGCCTGAGCCTGTTCGTCAAGGACGGGCGCGGCCTTAAACTCACAGATGCAGGCGTGCGGCTGCGCGATGCAAGTGCCGAAGCGTTCGAGCGCTTGAGGGATGTGTGCGCAGAACTCACGCAAAGCAGTGCCGACGCGCCGTTCGTGTTGGGGTGCTCGGGCAGTTTGCTGGCGCGCTGGTTCATCCCGCGCTTGGGCCGCCTGAATGCCGACCTGCCCGATTTGCGCTTGCACCTGTCGGCGGGTGAAGGCGACCTCGACCCACGCCGCCCGGGTCTGGACGCCCTGCTGGTGTTCGCGGGACCGCCGTGGCCAACCGATATGCAGGTATTTGAGCTGGCCAGCGAACGCATCGGCCCGGTGCTGAGCCCGCGTTTCGCCGGTTACGAACGCCTGCGCCAAGCGCCTGCCTCAGCCTTGTGTGACGAAGCGTTGCTGCACACCACTTCACGCCCGCAAGCCTGGCCCGTGTGGGCGCGGCAACACGGCATCGAACCCGGCGCGTTGAAACAAGGCCAGGGTTTTGAGCATTTGTATTATTTACTGGAGGCGGCGGTTGCCGGTTTGGGCGTGGCCATTGCGCCAGAACCGCTTGTGGCAGAAGACCTGCGCGCGGGTCGCCTAGTCGCGCCGTGGGGTTTCAGTGAAACCCCGGCGCGCCTGGCGTTGTGGCTACCCAAGCGCGCCGCAGACGGGCGCGCGGGTCAACTGGCGCAGTGGCTCAAGGCAGAGCTTTTGCGCCAGCCGGTGTAGCCCGTCAATCAGTCACCGCGTTTGAACAGCAGGTAAGCAGCCACCAGACCCAGCGCGCCAACGGCAACGCCGGCGGTGGTCCATGGGTGCTCTTGCGCGTAATCACGGGTTGCAACACTGGTTTCGCGGATTTTGACTTTGCTTTCTTCGTAGGCATCGCTGATCAGGTGGCGAGAATGCTTGAGTGCGTTCTCGGCATTGCTTTTCAGGGCCTTCAAGGTTTTGCGCGACTCGTCGGATGCATCGTCCTTGAGGCTTTCGAGGGATTTGAGCAGGCTCGAAATCTCGGCTTCCATGCTTTCCAGCGACGCTTTGCGTAAAGAAGTGTTGGCCATTTGGACTCTCCTGAAATGATTGAGTGGCAGGTGTAGATACCGACTGCGGTGATTTCAGAAAGTGCAGTAAATCTGAACTTTTGCGTAGGAAATGTCGCCAGAAGCATTACGAACATCGACTGCTACGCTCACTCAAGACCTCAGGAGAAATGCCATGTCTGATCATCACACCTACAAGAAAGTCGAGCTGGTAGGCTCGTCCACCACCAGCATCGAAGACGCCATCAACAATGCCGTGGCTGAAGCCAACAAAAGCCTCAAGCACCTGGAATGGTTTGAAGTGACTGAAACCCGTGGGCATATCGAGAACGGCAAGGTCGCGCATTACCAAGTCACGCTGAAGGTAGGGTTCCGAATTGCCAGCAGTTGATCCTGCGAGTTGAACTTGCTGACTGGCCGATTGCCATAACCTGCGCTACAACGTTGGGGGGCCGATGCGCTAGCGTCGGCGCGTTCTATTCGATCAGCGTAAGGAAGTAACGGATGAAGAAGTTTCTGTTAGCAGTCGGTCTGTTGAGCATTGCCGGTACAGCCCTGGCGGCGGGCAAGCCATGCGAAGAGCTGAAAAGCGAACTCGCGGCAAAGCTTGATGCCAAGGGCGTTCAGCACTATTCGCTGGATGCTGTGGACAAAGGCACTGCAGGCGCCGATGCCAAAGTTATTGGCAGCTGCGAAGGTGGCACCAAGGAAATCGTCTACAAGCGCGGTTAATCCCGTGTTGCAGACATGAAAAACCGACGCGAGTGCGTCGGTTTTTTTTAGCCTGAGGTTTAGCCCTTCATCACTTGCGCGAGCAGCTCGTAGGAATGAATCCGATCGGCGTGTTCGTACAGGTCGCAGGTAAAGATCAGCTCATCGGCGCCGGTTTGCTCGACCAACACTTCCAGCTTCGCGCGGATTTTTGCCGGGCTGCCCACCATGGCCAGTCCGAGGAAACTGCCGACCGCTTCTTTTTCATGCGGCAGCCACAGGCCGTCCATGCTTTTCACCGGTGGGCGCTGTACCAGGCTTTGCCCGCGCATCAACGCGAGAATGCGCTGGTACACCGAGGTGGCCAAGTACTCGGCTTGCTCGTCGGTGTCGGCGGCTACCAGTGGAACGCCGAGCATCACGTAGGGTTTGTCCAGCACGGCTGAAGGCTTGAAGTGGTTGCGGTACACGCGAACCGCCTCATGCATCATGCGGGGTGCGAAATGTGAGGCAAAGGCGTAGGGCAAACCGCGCTCACCGGCCAATTGCGCGCTGAACAGGCTTGAGCCCAGCAGCCACACTGGCACGTTGGTGCCGGTGCCTGGCACAGCGATCACCCGTTGGTCCGGCGTGCGCGGCCCCAGGTAGGCCATCAGCTCAGCCACGTCGTCCGGGAAGTCATCCGCGCTGCCCGAGCGCTCACGGCGCAGGGCGCGGGCGGTCATCTGATCGGAACCGGGCGCGCGGCCCAGGCCCAAGTCGATACGGCCGGGGTACAAGCTTTCGAGGGTGCCGAATTGTTCAGCGATCACCAAGGGCGCGTGGTTGGGCAGCATCACGCCACCGGAGCCGACGCGGATAGTCGAGGTGCCACCGGCCAGGTAGCCCAGCAACACCGAGGTGGCCGAACTGGCGATGCCGTCCATGTTGTGGTGTTCGGCGACCCAGAACCGGTTGTAGCCCATCTTTTCGACGTGCTGGGCGAGGTCGAGGGAATTGCGCAGCGACTCTGCCGGACTGCCGTTGGCCCGCACGGGCACCAAGTCGAGGGTCGAGTACTTCACGTCGGACAGCGATTTCATAAGCCTGCTTCTCCAATGGGGGCGCAGGCTTTTAAGTCGAACCAAAACCTGCCGCTTCATGTGCATGCTTTATGAAATGAGGGCATATACCCGAGATTCAATAGCAACTTGGGAAATTTCCTACTGAATTGCTAGGTTTCTCCGACAAGATGAACTTTGCCAGCGCTTCTATCCTCAGAACCCTTACTGAAGCAAAACCACCGTTCGAGGAGAAAGCTATGAGTATCGTTAAAAAAGCATCCGCGCATTGGGAAGGTGATCTGAAGACAGGTCTGGGTTCGATTTCCACCGAAACCGGCGTACTGCGCGACGCGCCTTACGGCTTCAAGGCACGTTTTGAAGGCGGCAAGGGCACCAACCCTGAAGAGCTGATTGGCGCGGCCCACGCGGGTTGTTTCTCGATGGCGTTCTCGATGATCCTGGGCGACGCCGGCCTCAAGGCTGACAGCATCGACACACACGCTGAAGTGACGCTTGACCAGGTTGACGGCGGTTTTGCCATCACCGCGGTGCATTTGATCCTTAAGGCCAAGATCCCGGGCGCGAGCCAGGCGCAGTTCGATGAGCTGAGCAAAAAGGCCAAAGAAGGCTGCCCGGTGTCCAAGCTGCTGAATGCTAAAATCAGCCTGGATGCCACGCTGGTTAGCTAACGCGCTCTGAGAAACACAGCAGGTCCAAAGTGGGAGGGGGCTTGCTCCCGATAGCGGTGTACCAGGCAGCCAAGCAGTGGCTGGCCTGCCGCAATCGGGAGCATGCCCCCTTCTGCATTTAGTTCTGCGTTAAATCAGAACTCGTGTTTCCCGGATGTGGTCCTATAGCCTATGCAGCCTTAGACGCACACCCGTGCGCAATGCATTCAGGGAGCTTCAAAAATGAAACGTTTTGCCTTGGCGATCATCTGCGGTGTATTGGCCACTTCGGCCGTGGCCGCTCCAAAAGATTGTGAAGAGCTCAGGAAAGAGATTGAAGTGAATATCCAGGCCAAGGCGATCCCGTCTTACACCCTGGAAATCATCACTGCCGAAGAAGCCAAGAACCATGACAGCGCGATGATTGTTGGTTCTTGCGCAAACGGCACCAAGCGCATCATTTACCAGAAAAACAGCGACTGATCACAGGCAGTTGACGCTGCGCTCCTGCGCCAGCAACTGACGTGCTGAGTCATACAGCCGAATGTTCGGCGTGAAGGCCAGCGAGCGCCCTTCCAGCACATAGCGTTGGCCGGCCTGGAAATTGTCGTAGTGCATGGTGATAAAGCAGGTTTGGTCGCGCGTCTGGTCCAGCCCGCCCAAGCCCCCACCCGTGTTGACCTCGAAATCAAAGCGCACCATCAACTCGTGGCTGCCGGGCGGCACCTGAAAAAAACGCCCATCGTCGAGGTTCTTGCCGTCCAGGCGCTGGGCCATCACCAGTTTGGCGCCCGGCGTCGGTGTGGTGAAATCGACCCAAGCCTGGTGTGGATCGACCGGCGGTATCGGGGTCAACGCACAGGCGCTGAGAAACGCGGCGGTGATGGGAAGCACGAGCTGGCGCATGATGGGCACTCAACGGTTGGAAAGAATTGAACCCGGCGCCGAGGGCGGCAGGCTCTGTATGAGTATAAACATGCCGTGCAATGGAAAAACCCCCCGCTGGCAGGCTAGTCTGGCGAGCAAATAACCCAAGAGTGGTCGGGGCATGGTCAGGCGTTTTCTTCCAGGGTTGATGGTGCTGCTGCTCAGCGGCTGTTCCAGCGTCAGTTACTACAGCCAGTTGGCCGGTGGCCAGTGGCAATTGTTGCGGGCGCGGGAACCGGTTTCCGAGGTTATTGCTGACCCTTCTCGCCCACAGGCGCTGCGTGAGCACTTGGTGCAAGCGCAGAAGGCGCGCACGTTCGCCAGCCAGCACCTGCACTTGCCGGATAACCAGAGTTACCGGTTATACGCAGACATTGGCCGGCCTTACGTGGTCTGGAATGTGTTTGCCACGCAGGAATTTTCCCTGTCGCCCGACACCCATTGCTTCCCGATTGCCGGCTGCGTGGCTTATCGCGGTTATTACAACCAGGGCGCAGCGCGCGGCGAAGCGGCGTTGTTGCAGCAACGCGGTATGGACGTCTCGATTGGCGGAGTCGAGGCTTATTCCACGCTGGGTTGGTTCAACGACCCGATCATGAGTTCGATGATGAGCTGGGGCGATGAGCGTTTGGCTACGCTGATCTTTCATGAGCTCGCGCACCAGCGTTTTTACGTGAAGGACGACACCGAGTTCAACGAGTCGTATGCCAATTTTGTCGAGCAGGAAGGCACCCGCCAATGGCGTGCGGCGCGAGGCCTGGCGCCGATCAGCAATGCCGCGTTGCAGCAGCGTGATCAATTCATCCGGCTGGTACTCGACACGCGCAAACGCCTTGAAAGGTTGTACGCGCAGCCGTTGGCGGTTGATGCGATGCGGCGAGCCAAAGCCGCAGAGTTTGAGCGGTTGCGCAGTGACTACCGACAGGTGCGCGATAGCCAATGGGGCGGCGACAAGCGTTATGACGTGTGGGTTAACCAGCCGATGAACAATGCGCGGTTGCTGCCGTTCGGGCTGTATGACCAATGGGTGCCGGCGTTTGCCGCGTTGTTTCGGCAGGAAGGCGGCGATTGGGTGAAGTTCTTTGCGGCGGTGGAGAAGCTGGGTGGGTTGCCGGTGGAGCAGCGTAAGGCGGCCTTGAGGGCGTTGGAGAATGGTGGCCGTTAGGTCCTCTTCGCGAGCAAGCCCGCTCCCACATTCGACCGCATTCTCATGTTGGAACTCGGTCAAGTGTGGGAGCGGGCTTGCTCGCGAAAGCGATCTCAAACGCGCTGCAAAAACGCCTGATGCATCTCATCCAGCGTCTCGAAATGCCAGGTCGGTGCCTCGGCGCTCAGCTCTTCAAAGCTGCCAAACCCATACCCGACCGCTGCCGAAGCCAGCCCGTTGCTGCGCGCGCCGATCAGGTCGTGCTTGCGGTCACCAATCATCAACGTGGTGGCCGGGTCCAGGCCCTCCTCGCTGATCAAGTGGGCAAGCAACTCGACTTTATTGGTGCGTGTGCCGTCCAGTTCGCTGCCGTAAATCACCTTGAAGTGCTTGGCAAAATCGAAATGCCGGGCGATCTCGCGGGCAAACACCCACGGCTTGGAGGTGGCCACGTACAACTGACGGCCTTGGCCGTTGAGCGCTTCGAGCAACGGCATCACGCCCTCGAACACGTGGTTTTCATACAGCCCGGTGACCTTGAAACGCTCACGGTAGAAATTCACCGCCTGCCACGCCTTGGCCTCGTCGAAGCCGTAAAACTGCATGAACGCTTGCAGCAACGGTGGGCCGATGAAGTGTTCCAGCTTGGTCAGGTCCGGTTCGTCAATGCCGAGCTTGCCGAGGGCGTACTGGATCGAACGGGTGATGCCTTCACGCGGGTCGGTCAGCGTGCCGTCCAGGTCAAACAGCACGGTTTGATAGGGCAAGCTCATTGGTCGAACCCCTCAGCCAGGTGCAGGTCTTTGAGCTTCACGTAGTTCGCGGCGCTGTAGGTGAAAAACGCGCGTTCTTTGTCGGTGAGTGCGCGGATTTGTTTAACCGGGCTGCCAACATACAAAAAACCGCTTTCGAGTGTCTTGCCCGGCGGCACCAGGCTGCCCGCGCCAATGATCACGTCGTCTTCGACCACGGCGCCGTCCATCACGATGCTGCCCATGCCGATCAAAATGCGATTGCCGACGCGGCAGCCGTGCAGCATCACCTTGTGCGCGATGGTCACGTCATCGCCGATCAGCAACGGAAAGCCATCCGGGTTGAATGGCCCGGCGTGGGTGATGTGCAGCACGCAGCCGTCTTGCACGCTGGTACGCGCACCGATGCGGATGCGGTGCATGTCGCCCCGAATCACGGTCAATGGCCACACCGAGCTGTCGGTGCCGATTTCGACATCGCCGATCACCACCGCCGAAATATCGACAAAAGCCCCGGCGCCCAAGGCTGGCGTGTGGTTTTGATAAGTGCGAAGGGTCACGATAGCTTCTCTCTCTGTTGTTGATAGCTGCGGTGGGCATTGATTGTAATTAAGATGGCCCCATCTTTGTTCTTACATGTTTCTTCAGCCAAGGTGCCCACCGTGAGCGCGAACAACCCGCTTCTGCAGTCCTACGACCTGCCGCCGTTCTCGGCGATCCGTGCCGAGCACGTGCAACCGGCCATCGAACAGATTTTGGCCGACAACCGCGTCGCCATCGAAGGCATCCTGCAAAGCCAGGGTAAAAACCCGACCTGGGCCGGGCTGATCCTCGCCATGGACGAGCTCAATGACCGCCTCGGCGCCGCCTGGAGCCCGGTCAGCCACCTGAACGCCGTGTGTAACAGCGCTGAGCTGCGTGAAGCGTACGAAAGCTGCCTGCCTGCGTTGAGCGCCTACTCCACCGAGATGGGCCAGAACCGTGCGCTGTTCCAGGCCTTCGAAGCCTTGGCCAACAGCCCGGAAGCTGCGGGTTTTGACGTGGCGCAAAAAACCATCCTGGAACATTCGTTGCGCGATTTCCGCCTGTCGGGTATCGATTTGCCGCCTGAGCAGCAAAAACGCTACGCCGAAGTGCAAAGCAAGCTTTCGGAGTTGGGCAGCAAGTTTTCCAACCAATTGCTCGACGCCACCCAAGCCTGGACCAAACACGTCACCGATGAAACCACCCTCGCCGGCCTGACCGATTCGGCCAAGGCGCAGATGGCTGCCGCCGCCCAGGCCAAAGGCCTCGACGGTTGGCTGATCACGCTGGAATTCCCGAGCTACTTCGCGGTGATGACCTACGCCCAAGACCGTGCCCTGCGTGAAGAACTCTATGCGGCCTACTGCACGCGTGCGTCGGACCAAGGCCCGAATGCCGGCCAGAACGATAACGGCCCGGTGATGGAGCAAATCCTCGACCTGCGTCAGGAGCTGGCCAAACTCTTGGGCTACGCTTCGTTCTCCGAGCTGAGCCTGGCCACTAAAATGGCCGAGTCGAGTGACCAGGTGTTGAGCTTCCTGCGCGACCTGGCCAAGCGCAGCAAGCCGTTTGCCGCCCAAGACCTGCAACAGCTCAAGGCTTACGCCGCCGAACAAGGCTGCGCCGACCTGCAAAGCTGGGACAGCGGTTTCTACGGCGAAAAGCTGCGTGAACAACGTTACAGCGTGTCTCAGGAAGCCCTGCGTGCGTACTTCCCGATCGACAAAGTGCTGGGCGGGCTGTTCGCCATCGTGCAGCGCCTGTACGGCATCGAAATCGCCGAGCAAAAAGGCTTCGACACCTGGCACCCGGATGTTCGCCTGTTTGAAATCAAGGAAAACGGCCAGCACGTCGGCCGCTTCTTCTTCGACCTTTACGCCCGCGCCAACAAGCGTGGCGGTGCCTGGATGGATGGCGCCCGCGACCGTCGCCGCACCGTCGACGGCGTGCTGCAAAGCCCGGTGGCGAATCTGGTGTGTAACTTCACCCCGGCCGACAGCGGCAAGCCTGCGCTGCTGACCCACGATGAAGTGACCACGCTGTTCCACGAATTCGGCCACGGCCTGCACCACCTGCTGACCCGCGTTGACCACGCCGGTGTTTCCGGTATCAACGGCGTGGCGTGGGATGCGGTGGAACTGCCGAGCCAGTTCATGGAGAACTGGTGCTGGGAGCCGGAAGGCCTGGCGTTGATCTCCGGCCACTACGAAACCGGCGAGCCGCTGCCGCAAGACCTGCTGCAAAAAATGCTCGCGGCGAAGAACTTCCAGTCCGGCCTGATGATGGTGCGCCAGTTGGAATTCTCGCTGTTCGACTTTGAACTGCACGCTACCCACGGTGATGGCCGCAGCGTGGCGCAGGTGCTTGAAGGCGTGCGCAATGAAGTCTCGGTGATGCGCCCACCGGCCTACAACCGTTTCCCCAACAGCTTCGCGCACATCTTCGCGGGCGGGTATGCGGCGGGTTATTACAGCTACAAGTGGGCCGAAGTGCTGTCGGCGGATGCCTTCTCGAAGTTTGAAGAAGACGGCGTGCTGAACGCCGAAACCGGTCGCGCATTCCGTGAGGCGATCCTGGCGCGCGGCGGCTCCCAAGCGCCGATGGTGTTGTTCGTCGACTTCCGCGGCCGTGCGCCGTCGATTGACGCACTCTTGCGCCACAGCGGCCTCAGTGAGGACGCGGCAGCATGAGCGAAGGGCCTGTGATCAGCAAAAAGCAATTTATCGCCGGGGCGGTTTGCCCGGCGTGCAGCGAGCCGGACAAGCTGAAAATGTGGACGGAGGACAGCGTGCCGCACCGCGAATGCGTGGCCTGCGGGTATACCGACACGCTGAATGATCAGGGTTTGTCGGTGCCCAAGGAATTGGGCACGCGGGTCAATACCTCGGCGTTGAAAGCGCCGGACCCTAAAGTGCAGGCCGTGCAGTTTTTTCCCAACCCCAAGCTGAAAAAAGACTGACACCGTTCAGGGTGTAAGTACCACTTCAGTGTCTTGCTTTGGCTCAACGCGGCGGCTGCTCGCCGTGTTGAGCCAACTGTTCATCGAGCACAGCGCAAACGCGCTGGTGCTGCAATCGCCATTCGCCAAGGCCGTGCGTAGCTTGTCGATATCGGCTTTCATCATGTAGCGAACGCCGTCCTTGAAGCCATTGCTGCTGCCAAAGCCGCCCAGGGTCATCTCGTTCAACGCGTCTTCCTTGCTCCAGCCTTGAACCACCACGCGGTACATGGCGGCGATCAGCCCGGTGCGGTCGGAGCCGTGCTTGCAGTGCATCAACACCGCGCCATTGGTTTGTGCGTCCTGGATGGCTCTAAGCGCCGCGAGCACGTCGGAATCGTCGACGTGATTGGTGCGATAAATCAGCTGCACCTGTTTTATGTCCGAGGATTTCAGCCAGTCGCTGTCCGATTCCGGCAAAAAGTTAATCACCGTCGCGATCTTCAGGTTTTCCAATACCGGCACCGCGCTGCTGTTGGGCAGCGCGCTTCGATACAGCGTGGGCGTCATCTGGTGCAGGTTGAACTGGTTGCCCACCGGCTGGGCCCATTCAGGGGAGCGCAGTGAGCCGGCGTCATCGGCGTGTGTGGCAGCGGTGGTGAACAGCGTCATGAGTGCCACGCCGAGGGCAGGCAGCAATCGAATCGAGAACATGCGCGTTGTGACCGAATAGGGAAGTGGTTGATGGGCGACAGCTTCGCCTACCGCCGGTCAACGGCGCGTGAGGGGCTCGTCAAAGAATCGTGAATAACCTGGCGTCGGTGTTTTTGTGGCTGAATCGATTCTTCAAATCCTTAGCCTGCTATCATTTGTAACTATTGATTGCCGGTGTGTTCTATCCCTTTGGATCCCATTTCCAGGCAAGCCTTCACGCTGCTCCCAGAAGCGGCTGATAAACCCGTGACCACATGATGAGGTACACCCATGTCTGATCAAGATCAAGACAACCCCCGGCGCGACTTTTTGCGCAAATCCTTGACCTTGATCCCGGTGGTCACGGTTGCCAGCACTGGCCTTGGCGGCTCGCTGATGATGGCCACGCCAGCCCCGGCCCAAGCTGCCACCGCCAAGCCAGCCGTCAGCGACAACGCCTACGAGCCGAGCTACTTCAGCGCCGAAGAGTGGGCGTTTATCAATGCCGCCGTTGCCCGTTTGATCCCGGCTGACGCCCAAGGCCCTGGCGCCCTGGAAGCGGGCGCGCCGGAATACATCGACCGCCAGATGAATACGCCGTACGCCAGCGGTGCCCTGTGGTTCATGCAAGGCCCGTTCAACGCCGATGCGCCGCCGGAGATGGGCTGGCAGAGCAAACTGGTGCCCAAAGAGATTTATCGACTGGGCATTGCCGCCACGGACTTATGGTCGAAAGCGTTCAACGGTAAAGCTTTTGCTGCGCAAGACAGCGCTACCCAGGAAGACATGCTGCGGCGTCTTGAAGCTGGCGGCAGCGAAGTGAGCGCGCATTTTGCGGCGGTGCCACCGAAGATGTTTTTCAATTTGCTGCTGCAAAACACCAAGGAAGGCTTCTTCTGCGACCCGATTCATGGCGGCAACAAAGGCATGGTCGGCTGGACCATGATCGGCTTCCCCGGCGCCCGCGCCGATTTCATGGACTGGGTTGAACGCAACGAGCAATACCCCTTTCCGGCTGTTTCCATTCGCGGCGAGAGGGCATAACCGTGGCAACCATCATGAAAAAAGTCGACGCGGTGATCGTGGGCTTCGGCTGGACCGGCGCGATCATGGCCAAGGAGCTGACAGAAGCTGGCCTCAACGTGGTAGCGCTGGAGCGCGGCCCGATGCAGGACACTTACCCAGACGGCAACTACCCACAGGTCATCGACGAACTGACCTACAGCGTGCGTAAAAAACTCTTCCAGGACATTTCCAAAGAGACGGTGACCATTCGCCACAGTGTGAATGACATCGCCATGCCCAACCGCCAGTTGGGCGCTTTCCTGCCGGGCAACGGCGTAGGCGGCGCAGGCCTGCACTGGTCGGGCGTGCATTTTCGCGTCGACCCTATCGAGCTGCGCATGCGTAGCCACTACGAAGAGCGCTACGGCAAAAATTTTATTCCCAAAGACATGACCATCCAGGACTTCGGCGTGAGCTATGAAGAGCTGGAGCCGTTTTTCGACTACGCAGAAAAAGTCTTTGGCACCTCCGGCCAGGCCTGGACCGTCAAAGGCCAATTGGTTGGCGAGGGCCGTGGCGGCAACCCGTATGCGCCGGATCGCTCCAACCCATTCCCGCTGCAAGCGCAGAAAAACACCGTCTCTGCACAGTTGTTTCAGAAAGCCGCTACCGACGTCGGTTACAAGCCCTACAACTTGCCATCGGCAAATACCTCGGGGCCTTACACCAACCCATACGGCGCGCAGATGGGCCCGTGCAACTTCTGCGGTTTTTGCAGCGGTTATGTGTGCTACATGTACTCCAAAGCCTCGCCGAACGTGAACATCTTGCCGGCGCTGCGTCAGGTGCCGAATTTTGAGCTGCGGCCCAACTCCCACGTGCTCAAGGTCAACCTCGACAGCACCAAAAGCAAAGCTACCGGCGTGACGTACGTGGATGCCCAAGGCCGCGAATGCGAGCAGCCGGCTGACTTGGTGATTCTCGGTTCTTTCCAGTTCAACAATGTGCGCCTCATGCTGCTGTCGGGCATTGGCAAGCCTTACGACCCGATCAGCGGCGAAGGCGTGGTGGGCAAGAACTTCGCCTACCAGAACATGGCCACCATCAAGGCCTTCTTCGACAAAGACACCCACACCAACAACTTCATCGGTGCCGGCGGCAATGGCGTGGCTATCGATGACTTCAACGCGGATAACTTCGACCACGGGCCGCACGGCTTTGTCGGCGGTTCGCCGATGTGGGTCAACCAGGCGGGCAGCCGGCCGATTGCCGGTACCTCCAACCCGCCGGGCACGCCAGCGTGGGGCAGTGCCTGGAAACGCGCGACCGCCGATTACTACACCCACCAGGTGTCGATGGACGCGCACGGTGCGCATCAGTCCTACCGCGGCAACTACCTGGATCTGGACCCGGTTTATCGTGATGCCTACGGCATGCCGTTGCTGCGGATGACGTTCGACTGGCAGGAAAACGACATCAAGATGAACCGCTTCATGGTCGACAAGCTGAGCAAGGTCGCCGAAGCGATGAACCCCAAGGCCATCGCCCTGCTCGGCAAGCAGGTGGGTGAACACTTCAACACCGCGTCCTACCAGACCACCCACCTCAACGGTGGCGCGATCATGGGCACCGACCCGAAAACCAGCGCGTTGAACCGCTACCTGCAGTGCTGGGATGTACACAACGTGTTTGTGCCTGGCGCGTCCGCCTTCCCACAAGGCTTGGGTTATAACCCTACGGGCCTGGTGGCGGCGTTGACCTATTGGTCGGCTCGCGCTATCCGCGAGCAGTACCTGAAAAACCCCGGCCCACTGGTTCAGGCATAAGGAGCGATGACCATGAAAACACTCGTTATCGCTGCCATGGCGTTGCTCAGCAGTTGCTCGGTAAGCGCCGCCGACACCGACGTGATCAAGCAGGGCGAATACCTGGCCCGCGCCGGTGACTGCGTGGCCTGCCACACCGCCAAGGGCGGCAAACCGTTTGCTGGCGGCCTGCCAATGGAAACCCCGATTGGCGTGATCTATTCCACCAACATCACCCCGGACAAGACCGGCCTGGGCGACTACAGCTTCGAAGACTTCGACAAAGCTGTGCGCCATGGCGTCGCCAAAAACGGCAGTACGCTTTACCCGGCGATGCCCTACCCGTCTTACGCACGCGTCAGCGACAGCGACATGCAGGCGTTGTATGCGTACTTCATGAAAGGCGTTGAGCCGGTCGCCCAAGAGAACAAGGCGAGTGATATTCCCTGGCCCTTGAGCATGCGTTGGCCGTTGGCGGCCTGGCGTTGGATGTTTGCCCCGGCGGTGGAGGCGCAGCCGGTGCAGGCCGCCGCCGACCCGGTGATCAGCCGTGGCGCGTACCTGGTGGAAGGCCTCGGCCACTGCGGCGCCTGCCACACCCCGCGCGCGCTGACCATGCAGGAAAAAGCCCTCAGCGCGACGGATGGCGACGCGTTCCTGTCCGGCAGCGCGCCACTCGAAGGCTGGATCGCAAAAAGCCTGCGCGGCGACCACAAAGACGGCCTTGGCAGTTGGAGCGAAGAGCAACTGGTGCAATTTCTCAAAACCGGTCGCAGCGACCGCAGCGCGGTGTTCGGCGGCATGAGCGATGTGGTAGTGCACAGCATGCAGTACATGTCGCAAGACGACCTGACCGCAATCGCGCGTTACCTCAAGAGCCTGCCGGCGGTTGATCCCAAAGACACGCCGCACCAGTACGACAAGCAGGTCGCCGAGGCCTTGTGGAAGGGCGATGACAGCAAGCCCGGCGCGTCGGTGTATATCGACAACTGCGCGGCGTGCCACCGCACCGATGGCCACGGCTATACGCGGGTGTTCCCGGCGCTGGCGGGCAACCCGGTGTTGCAGACGGCGGATGCGACCTCGCTGATCAACATTGTGTTGAACGGCGGCACCTTGCCAGCCACCCACACCGCGCCGTCAACCTTCACCATGCCGGCCTTTGCGTGGCGGCTGTCGGACCAGGAAGTGGCGGATGTGGTCAGTTTCATTCGCGGCAGTTGGGGCAATAAAGGTGCGCCGGTGAAAGCCAGTGACGTGGCGGATCTGCGCAAGAGTGATATGCGCACCACCTCGGGTGATGACCTCGGTCAAGTGACGCAAAAGCACTGAGCCTGCACTGACCGCTAAACGGCACTGGTCAGACACCTCGCGCCTCGATACTGTTTATAAAAACAGTATCGAGGCGTTTTCATGTCTACTCCGCTGCCGCCCCGTGGCCGGGGCACCGTGACTAATCTGCACAACCGTTTTGCGCCCACCGTCAGCGTGGACGAAGACGACGGCTGGTATCAGGAAGTGCCGCCGACCCAAGGCACTGAAGTGCGTATCGAAACGGCCAAGACCATCATCACCCGCAACACCTCGCCGGATTTGCCGTTTGATAGGTCGATCAACCCCTATCGCGGCTGCGAGCATGGCTGCATCTACTGCTATGCGCGGCCCAGCCATGCCTATTGGGATATGTCGCCGGGGCTGGATTTCGAGACCAAACTGATCGCCAAGACCAACGCGGCCGAGGTGCTGGAACAGCAACTGTCGAAGCCGGGTTATGTGTGCGCACCGATTAATCTTGGCGCCAATACCGACCCCTACCAGCCCATCGAGCGCGAATACACGATCACTCGGCAAACCCTCGAAGTGCTGCTGCGCTACCGGCACCCGGTGACCATCATCACCAAGGGCTCGCTGATATTGCGCGACCTTGATTTACTCACCGAGTTGGCGCGCCAGCGTCTGGTGGGCGTGATGATCAGCCTCACCAGCCTGGATGATGAACTCAAGCGCATCCTGGAGCCGCGCGCGGCGGCGCCCAAGGCGCGGTTGCGGGCGATTCGGGTGATGCGCGAGGCCGGTATTCCGGTGGGCGTGTTGTGTTCGCCGATGATCCCGATGATCAACGACAGTGAGCTGGAAAGCCTGCTGACCGAAGCGCACGCCGCCGGTGCGCAAAGTGCGGCGTACATGATGCTGCGCCTGCCGTTGGAGGTGGCGCCGCTGTTTGAGGAGTGGCTGGCAGCGCATTACCCGCAGCGCGCGGCGCATGTGATGAGCCTGGTGCGCCAGGTACGCGGTGGTGAGGTGTACGACAGCCGTTTCGGCGTGCGCATGCGTGGCGAGGGGCCTTTTGCGGATTTGTTGGCGCAGCGCTTCAGCAAGGCAATCAAGCGCCTTGGGCTCAATCGGCGGGAAGGATTCAACCTGGATTGCGCGGCGTTTTGCCCACCGGGCAGGCAATTGGCTTTGTTGTAGACTGGCGCCGAGAAACGCAGCGTCCGTATAGGAATAGTCGCGTTTTGACATTACTGAGACGCCCATTCTAGAGCGGTTCATTCAGTTTGAGTTAAGTTTCGGCGGTTACCTTGTTCTGCGAGTGACTGATGAGTCGGCGCCTGAATGTGGGAAGTTTTACAACTAATCCACTAGCCAGGCGTCGAACTTTTTTGAACCTCCCCCCTGCATTAATCAAGAGGATGAATCATGAGTGACAAGGATAAACAGCCGTTGGCTGCGTCGGCTTCAGCCCCTCAGGTGGCGGAATCCGCCGATGCAGCGTTAAAGCACATCGTTGACGGCTTTTTGCATTTTCATCACGACGTCTTCCCCCAGCAGGAAGAACTTTTCAAGAAACTCGCCACGGCCCAGAGCCCACGGGCGATGTTCATCACCTGCGCCGACTCGCGCATCGTGCCCGAGTTGATCACCCAAAGCTCCCCGGGCGACCTGTTCGTGACGCGTAACGTGGGCAACGTGGTGCCGCCTTATGGCCAGATGAACGGCGGTGTTTCAACGGCCATCGAGTACGCGGTGCTCGCCTTGGGCGTACAGCACATCATCGTTTGCGGGCACTCCGATTGCGGCGCCATGCGCGCGGTACTCAACCCTGCCAGCCTTGAGAAGATGCCGACCGTAAGGGCCTGGCTGCGGCATGCCGAGGTCGCCAAGTCGATGGTCGAGGACAACTGCGACTGCGCCAACGAAGGCGAGAGTATGAAGGTGCTGACCGAAGAAAACGTCATCGCCCAGCTGCAACATTTGCGCACCCACCCTTCTGTGGCTTCGCGCATGGCCAATGGCCAATTGTTTATCCACGGTTGGATCTACAACATCGAAACCAGCGAAATCCGTGCTTACGATGCGGATCAATCGGCGTTCCGATCTCTAAGCGGCGACGGGCCGATTCCTTCCGCGACGCCTAAAGCGCGCTTCTAACACACTTCCCTGCCGGGTAAAGCGGCGGCTGCCATGGATGCAGCCAGGCTTTGCCGCGCCCGGCGAATGCCTCGGGAGAGTCATCATGCGTGCTGCTCAATTGAAAGCTGTACTGCCACGGGAGCTGCTCGCCTCCGTGGTTGTGTTTCTGGTCGCCCTGCCCCTGTGCATGGGCATCGCCATTGCCTCCGGCATGCCGCCGGCCAAGGGTTTGATCACCGGCATCATCGGCGGTTTGGTGGTGGGCTGGCTGGCGGGGTCGCCGCTGCAAGTCAGCGGCCCTGCCGCCGGTTTGGCGGTGTTGGTGTTCGAGCTGGTGCGCCAGCACGGCATGATGATGCTTGGCCCAATCTTATTGCTGGCGGGGTTCCTGCAACTGGTGGCGGGGCGTTTGCGCCTGGGCTGCTGGTTCCGTGTCACCGCGCCGGCGGTGGTGTACGGCATGTTGGCGGGGATCGGCGTGTTGATTGTGCTGTCGCAGGTGCATGTCATGCTCGACGGCGCGCCCAAACCGTCGGGGCTGGATAACCTGGCGGGCTTCCCGGCCGCGCTGGCCGAAGCGATTCCGAGCCTCGGCGGTGGCATCGGCTGGCAAGCGGGTTTGCTCGGGTTGTCGACGATGCTGGTGATGTACCTGTGGGATAAATTGCGCCCGCAAAAATTGCGTTTCGTGCCCGGCGCCTTGTTGGGCGTGGGTTTGGCGACGATTACCAGCCTGGTGCTGGCGTTGCAGGTCAAGCGCGTGGAAGTCCCGGAAAACCTCGCCGATGCCATCGATTGGCTGCGCCCCAGTGACCTGTTGAACCTGGCGGACCCGCAACTGCTGATCGCCGCGTTCGCCGTGGCGTTTATTGCCAGCGCCGAGACGCTGCTGTCGGCGGCGGCGGTCGACCGTATGCACAGCGGTCAGCGCTCCGACTTCGATAAAGAACTGTCTGCCCAAGGCGTGGGTAACATGCTCTGCGGCCTGGTGGGTGCGCTGCCGATGACCGGCGTGATCGTGCGCAGCTCGGCCAACGTGCAGGCCGGTGCCACCACGCGACTGTCGGCGATGTTCCATGGCCTTTGGCTGCTGGGCTTCGTGCTGTTGCTGTCGAGCGTGCTGCAAAGCATCCCGGTGGCGAGCCTGGCGGGTGTGCTGGTGTACACCGGCATCAAGCTGGTGGACATCAAGGCGTTCCGAGGGCTGGGCCGCTATGGCCGCATGCCCATGTTTACCTACGCCGCCACGGCACTGGCCATTGTGTTTACCGACTTGCTGACCGGTGTGCTGTTGGGCTTCGCGCTGACGTTGGTGAAGCTGGCCTTCAAGGCTTCGCGACTGAAGATCAGCCTGATCGACCTGCCTCAAGAGGGCGAAATGGAGCTGCGCTTGACGGGCGCGGCGACCTTTCTGAAAGTGCCGGCGCTGACTCAAGTATTGTCGACGGTGCCGGCGGGCACCACGGTGCATGTGCCGCTGAACAACTTGAGTTACATCGACCATTCCTGCCTGGAGTTGCTGGAGGAATGGGGCCGGGCGAATTCGGCCAAGGGCTCGAAGCTGGTGATTGAGGCGCGAGGCTTGAAGCGTCGCCTGGAAGGGCGTGTGCGCACGACCGTGGGGATTGGTTCGGCGCCGTCCATTCGCTGACAACACACGCATAAAAACAGGGGAGGAGCCGTGCTCCTCCCCTGTTTTTTTGTGTTGGGTTTGCGATTTAAGCTGGCTGATCCAGCGCCAGCTCAACCCCCAACTGCCGCGACAGGCATGGCCAGCGCTTCCATGCCGCTTCGGTTTGCGGGCTCTTCAACTGCTCGCGATAGGCTTCGACCGACTCCAGCGCGAAGCTGTCATCGTTGAGCATCTCGTCCACCGCCAAGTGCACGGCTTCATCCAGCTGATTGGCAAACTGCTCGCCGATCAATTGGTGGGCAATCAAGTTGGCCACAGTGGTGTCCGCCGGAATCAACGGCTGGCCGAAATGCTTGATATACAGGTCATTAACCTCTTCTACCAAACGATGGGCCAGGTAAGCCTCGTCCAGCAGGCCGTCGAGGCCTTCATGGCCGGCCAATATCGCTGGCGGTTGCAGGAAGAAATGCTCGGCGATTTGAAGTACCGGCTTGATCTGGCTCTCGATACCGGCTTCGCGGGCCACGTCGTTCGCAGCTTCGAGCAATTGCGGTACGAGTTCGATATAGGCAGTCACAAAGCGGGTCATGACTTGGGTGCGATCACCGTCAGCCAGGGAGATGGCCGCATGCAGGTGTGGCAATTGTTTTTCCAGTTGCCGCGCAAGCTGGCCCGTGCTGGCTTCGTGTTGATGGGCACGGGAAATCTGCTCGCGCAATGCGGCGGTGTTCATGAAGGCTCCAGTGGTGCAGGCGTAGGGAGTGGAGAGGATAAGGTAGCTCGGTTAAACGAGCACCCAAGATGCATTTGTCATAATTATTTCATGCTTATACGCGGGCGTTATATCGAATTGCGATAGATCGCCGCAGAAACGATTCTGCAGCCCGATTTACATGGCCTGCACGCCGATATTTAACTGATTTACCCTACACATTGCCGGGTTTCAGGCGCTGTCTATACTCGGGTTATTACGCAATTAGCTAACAATGGGTGACCGTCATGGCTGACTCCGTACCCATCAAACGGCTAGTGACGCGCTTGCTGATCCTGGGAGTGGCGATGTTCGCCGTCGGCTTCGCCCTGCTGCCGATCTACGCCGTGATGTGCAAAGCCTTCGGCATCCAAGGTTTTGCTGCCGGGCAGTACGAGGGCCAGCAGGTGGTGGACGCCACACGCCAGGTGCGCGTGCAATTTATGTCGACCAATGCCGCCGGCATGGTCTGGGAGTTCCACTCCAAAGCTGACGAGGTGGTGGTCAACCCCGGCGCGGTCACCGAGATGCTGTTCGTGGCCTACAACCCCACCGATAAGGCCATGACGGCGCAGGCGGTGCCGAGCATTTCCCCGGCCGAAGCGGCGGTGTACTTCCACAAGACAGAGTGCTTTTGCTTCACCCAACAAGTGCTGCAGCCAGGTCAGCGCATCGAGATGCCGGTGCGTTTCATTGTCGACCGCGACATGCCTGAAGAAGTGAAGCATTTGACCTTGGCGTACACGTTGTTCGATGTGACTGCGCGGCAACCGCCTGCACCAGCCCGTAGCGGCGGCTAGCGACGGCTTGCAGGCTGAATCAGTAAAATTAATACATTCCAACTCATGATACGTACTACGTACCAGAGCAAGGCGGCTGGCCAATAGTTGCCCCGTTTGGCCTGTTGGTCACCGTGTACGGCTTGCGTGTGTGCTGGTATTGGGGCAACCGTTTCTGCAATGGGCCTGGGTGCTGTACCTTGGCGCTCAGCCGCACGCGGCGATCAACACCTTCAAGTACTCTATCGGGTACCTGCTGCTGTTTATCGCCCTGATCAAAGATCACTACTTATTGTTGAGCCTATGACCCGAACTCAAAAAACCGTGTTTATTCTGGTGGCCATCGTCGCGTTGATCATGGGCCTCACCGTCAACAAAGTGCTGAATGGCAAAAGCCAGGGCGACCCGACCGCGCTGATTGACGCCGGCATCATATTGCTGCCGCAAAGCCGCCAGTTGCCGCCGGTGACCATGACCAATCAGGATGGCCAGCCGGTACTGGTCAACGCATTGAAAGGCAAATGGAGCGTGCTGTTCTTCGGCTACACCTTCTGCCCGGACATTTGCCCGACCACCCTCGCCCAGTTGCGCCAGATCAAGAGCGAGTTGCCCAAAGAGGCTGTGGATAAGTTGCAAGTGATCCTGGTCAGCGTCGACCCGAACCGCGACACGCCGGCTCAGCTCAAGCAATACCTGGGCTACTTCGACCCGCAATTCCAAGGCCTGACCGGCGCGAGTGTGGGGGATGTGCAGAAGGTCTCGAATGCGCTGAGCATCCCGTTTATTCCGGCGGACACCAGCAAGCCCAATTACACCGTCGACCACAGCGGCAACCTCGCGCTGATCGGCCCGGACGGGACGCAGCGAGGGTTTATTCGTGCGCCGCTGAACAACCAGAAGCTGGTGCTGCAACTGCCGGTTTTGCTCAAGCGTCAGTAAGCGCGTAAGCACTGATCGGCAAATGTGGGAGGGGGCTTGCCCCAGATGGCGTTGGATCAGTCGACTTATGCATCGACTGACCTACCGCTATCGGGAGCAAGCCCCCTCCCACAGTGGTTTTGTGCAGGGTTTGAACAATGTGTCGTCGGACAAAGCGCCACCTCGTGTCAGGCGCTTTTTCTTGCCTGTGTTTTTTGGTGGCTGTGCGCGGGGCGCTTTCGAGCGCGCCGGGTGCCTAACGTCCCGGTCTTCCACATCTGCGTACAGCCGCCACCCACTACGTGGAAGTAGTGCTTGGCGGCCCCTTGATACTTTAGGGGCCAGACCATGTGTGTTGGCCTGATTTTTCAAGCAGCACATAACAAATGTGGGAGGGGGCTTGCTCCCGATGGCGGTGGACCAGTCGACTTATACATCGACTGACCTACCGCTATCGGGAGCAAGCCCCCTCCCACAGTGGTTTTGTGCAAGGTTTGAACAATGTGTCGTCGCACAAAGCGCCACCTCGTGTCAGGCGCTTTTTCTTGCCTGTGTTTTTTGGTGGCTGTGCGCGGGGCGCTTTCGAGCGCGCCGGGTGCCTAACGTCCCGGTCTTCCACACCTGCGTACAGCCGCCACCCACTACGTGGAAGTAGTGCTTGGCGGCCCCTTGATACTTTAGGGGCCAGACCATGTGTGCCGGCCTGATTTTTCAAGCAGCACATAACAAATGTGGGAGGGGGCTTGCTCCCGATGGCGGTGGATCAGTCGACTTATGCATCGACTGACCTACCACTATCGGGAGCAAGCCCCCTCCCACATTTTTTGATCTCCAGTAATCTCCACTGATCTCCAGTAGTCCGGAGGTCGGGTGGTTTCAGCTCTGGGTCAGAACGCTGGTTTGATCGCGCCTTTGTACTTCTCTTCGATGAATTGCTTCACTTCGGGCGTGTGCAGGGCTGCGACCAGCTTTTTCACCGCGTCCGAGTCTTTGTTGTCTTCGCGGGTTACCAGGATGTTCACGTAAGGCGAGTCGTTGCCTTCGATCACCAGGGCGTCCTTGGACGGGTCAAGCTTGGCTTCCAGCGCGTAGTTGGTGTTGATCAGCGCCAGGTCAACCTGGGTCAGCACGCGCGGCAGGGTGGCGGCTTCCAGTTCGCGGAATTTCAGGTTTTTCGGGTTGCCGGTGATGTCCTTGATGGTCGACAGGATGTTGGTCGGGTCCTTCAGGGTGATCAGGTTGTGCTTGGCCAGCAGCAACAGCGCGCGGCCGCCGTTGGTGGCGTCGTTCGGCAGCACCACGTTGGCGCCATCGGGCAGTTCGGCCAGGGTTTTGTATTTGCTGGAGTAAGCGCCCAGCGGTTCCAGGTGCACAGCGCCGACGCTGACCAGGTGAGTGCCTTTGGCTTTGTTGAACTCATCCAGGTACGGCTGGTGCTGGAAGAAGTTGGCGTCCAAGCGCTTTTCAGCCACCTGTACGTTCGGCTGCACGTAGTCAGTGAAGACTTTAACCTGCAAATCCACGCCTTCTTTGGCGAGCGCAGGTTTGACGAACTCGAGGATTTCCGCATGCGGCACCGGCGACGCGGCGACCGTGATGGTCTCGGCGGCGTGGGCTGAAAACGCGGCAACGGCGGCGAAAGCAACCAGTAGTTTTTTCATTCAGCAAGCTCCTTGTTCGGGCATTTGCCGACATTGAGTCGGCAATGGCGGTTATTTTCGAGAAAAGTGCACCACCAGCTTGTCGCCGACGGTTTGCAGAATTTGCACCAGGATCAACAGCATCACCACCGTGACCACCATCACGTCGGTCTGGAAGCGCTGGTAACCGAAACGGATCGCCAAGTCACCCAGGCCACCGGCGCCGACCACACCGGCCATGGCCGTGTAAGAAACCAGTGTAATCGCCGTCACCGTGATCGCCGCGAAAATGCCGGGGCGGGCTTCGGGCAGCAGCGCGTTGACGATGATCTGGCGCGTGCTGGCGCCCATCGACTGCGTGGCCTCAATGATGCCGCGGTCGACTTCACGCAAGGCGGTTTCCACCAGGCGCGCAAAGAACGGCGTGGCGCCCACGACCAGCGGCGGAATCGCACCGGCCACACCCAGCGAGGTGCCGGTGATCAGGACGGTGAACGGGATCATCACGATCAGCAAAATGATGAACGGCAGCGAACGCAGGATGTTCACGATCAATGACAGCAGAGCGTACAGGCCTTTTTGTTCGAACAGTTGGCGCGGGCTGGTCAGGAACAGCAGCACCCCCAACGGCAGACCCAGCACGATGGTGAAGAAAAGCGAACCGAACAGCATGATCATGGTGTCGCCGGTGGCGAGCCAGATTTCCGACCAGTCGATAGTGGAGAAAAAACTCAACAGGACTTCCATTAGCGCAGAACCTCCATGTGGACGTCTGCCGCGGTAAAGCGGGCGAAGGCGGCTTCCATGTCCCCGCCAGTGACGGCGAGGGTCAGTTGCCCGTAGGGAATATCTTTGATGCGGTCGATACGACCGGCGAGGATGCTGTAGTCCACACCCGTTTCGCGCGCCACGGTGCCCAGCAGCGGCGCGTAGGTCGCTTCGCCCTGGAACGTCAGGCGCACGATGCGCCCTGGCACATGGGCGAAGTCATCACGCTGCTCGCCGTCGTCGACCTGCTCGGCTTCTTGTACGAAGCGCTTGGTGGTCGGGTGCTTGGGGTGCAGGAACACGTCGGCCACCGAGCCTTGCTCGACGATGACGCCGGCGTCCATCACCGCCACGTGGTCGCAGACGCGGCGGATCACGTCCATTTCATGGGTGATCAGCACGATGGTCAGCTTCAACTCGCGGTTGATCTCGGCCAGCAATTGCAGCACCGACGCGGTGGTTTGCGGGTCGAGGGCGCTGGTGGCTTCGTCGCACAGCAGGATTTTTGGCTTGGTCGCCAGGGCGCGGGCGATGCCGACGCGCTGCTTCTGACCACCGGACAACTGCGCCGGGTATTTTTTGGCGTGGTCGGACAGGCCAACGCGGGCGAGCAACTCAGCCACACGCAGGTCGATGTCCTTGCGCGACAATTCGCCGGCCAGCGTCAGTGGCAGCGCCACGTTGTCGGCAACGGTCTTGGAGGCGAGCAGGTTGAAGTGCTGGAAGATCATCCCAACTTGCTGGCGGAAACGGCGCAGGCCGTTGGCGTCCAGGGCGGTGACTTCTTCGCCGTCGACGTGAATCTGGCCACCGCTGGGCTGCTCCAGGCGGTTGATCAGACGCAGCAGGGTACTTTTTCCCGCACCGGAGTGGCCAATAAGGCCAAACACCTGGCCGTTTTCGACGCGCAGGCTGGTGGGGTGCAGGGCGGGGATTTCCTTACCGGCGACGCGGTAGGTTTTATGGACGTTATGAAACTCGATCACGTAGCGAACCTTGTGGGGCGCATGGAAAAGGGATCAGCGGTTAGCCGGGCGCGCATTTTAGCCTGTCCGTATAGCGTTATTTAGCATTTATTTCTCATTCAACCAGCGATTTGGCAATAACGCGATCAAAGGTCATAAAAAAGGAACGGTGCAAAACCTCATCAGTCACTACTTAAGCAACTCGATTTCCCAGGTGCCGTGCCTGGGGTTTTGCTCAAATGAGCCGGGGATCGCTCTGGCCACTTTGAATAAGGAGTTTTGACTGATGAGCATCAAGAAGCCAGCCACCCCGTCGAAGAGTGAGCTCGCGGGCACCGACACCCTGGACCGTGGCAACACCAACGCCAAGCTGCAGGCACTGGAGGAGTTTCGCTCAGACGCTACCGGCCAGGCGCTGCGCACCAACCAAGGCGTGAAGATTTCTGACAACCAGAACACCCTGAAAGTTGGCTCCCGTGGCCCTTCGCTGCTGGAAGACTTCATCATGCGTGAAAAAATCACGCACTTTGACCACGAACGTATCCCGGAGCGCATCGTGCATGCCCGCGGTACGGGCGCGCATGGTTATTTCCAAACGTATGAAAACCATTCGGCGCTGTCCAAGGCCGGCTTCCTGCGTAACCCGGAGCATAAAACCCCGGTGTTTGTGCGCTTTTCGACCGTACAAGGCCCGCGTGGCTCGGGCGATACCGTGCGCGACGTGCGTGGTTTTGCCGTGAAGTTCTTCACCGACGAAGGCAACTTCGACCTGGTGGGCAACAACATGCCGGTGTTTTTCATTCAGGATGCGATCAAGTTTCCCGACTTCGTGCACGCGGTAAAACCTGAGCCCCACAACGAAATACCTACCGGCGGCTCGGCCCACGATACGTTCTGGGATTTTGTCTCGCTGCAGCCGGAATCGGCGCACATGGTTTTGTGGGCAATGTCTGACCGTGCCATTCCAAAAAGCCTGCGCTCCATGCAGGGCTTTGGTATTCACACTTTCCGCCTGATCAATACCGAGGGTAAGTCGACCTTCGTGAAATTCCACTGGCATCCAAAAGTCGGCACCTGCTCCCTGGTGTGGGACGAAGCGCAAAAGCTTGCCGGTAAAGATACCGACTACCACCGTCGCGACCTGTGGGAAGCGATTGAAGGCGGCGACTACCCTGAGTGGGAATTGGGCGTACAAATCGTTGCGGAAGAGGACGAGCATAAGTTCGACTTCGACTTGCTCGACCCGACCAAGATCATCCCCGAAGAGCTGGTACCGATTACGCCGCTGGGCAAGATGGTGCTTAACCGTAACCCGGACAACTTCTTTGCTGAAGTCGAACAAGTCGCCTTCTGCCCTGGCCATATCGTGCCGGGTATCGACTTCACCAACGACCCGCTGCTGCAAGGCCGTCTGTTTTCCTACACGGATACGCAGATCAGCCGTCTCGGTGGGCCGAACTTCCACGAGCTGCCGATCAACCGTCCTGTCACGCCGTTCCACAATGGCCAGCGTGATGCCCAGCATCGCACCGTAATCGACAAGGGCCGTGCGGCGTACGAGCCGAATTCGATCGACGGCGGCTGGCCGAAAGAAACGCCACCGGCTGCCGAGGATGGTGGTTTCGAGACCTATTACGAGCGCGTCGACGCCAACAAAGTGCGTGAGCGCAGTGAGTCGTTTGGCGACCATTTCTCGCAAGCCACGCTGTTCTTTAACAGCATGAGCCACCACGAGAAAGAGCACATCATCGCGGCCTACAGCTTCGAGTTGGGCAAGGTGGAGCGTGAGTTCATTCGTGCCCGCCAAGTTGACGAGATTCTCGCCAATATCGACCTGGAGCTGGCCAAGCGCGTTGCGCAAAACCTCGGCCTGCCGGCGCCAACCAAAGGTACGGTGCCTGCGCGTGAGACGTCGCTGAAAGAATCGCCTGCATTGAGCCAGGTGAACCTGCTGTCGGGCGATATCAAGACACGCAAAGTCGCAATTCTTGCGGCGAACGGTGTGGATGGCGCAGCGATTGATGCACTGAAAAAGGCGCTGGAAGCAGAAGGCGCACACGCCAAGCTGCTGGGGCCGACCTCGGCACCGGTGAAAACAGCGGATGGCAAGAGCCTGCCGGTGGACGCGTCGATGGAAGGTATGCCGTCGATTGCGTTTGATGCGGTGTTCGTGCCTGGCGGTAAAGAGTCGATCAAGGCGTTGAGCGGTGACGGTGTGGCGTTGCACTTCCTGTTGGAAGCGTACAAGCATTTGAAGGCGATTACCGTTGCCAATGACGCGAAGCCATTGTTGGACTTGCTCAAGCTTGAAGCGGATGCGGGGCTGATTGTTGGCGAGGATGCCAAGGCGTTCAAGGCGTTCTTTGTGGCGATTGCGCAGCACCGAGTTTGGGATCGTGAGCCTAAGGCCAAGGCGATTCCGGCTTAAGTTATTGGCTGTCTGTTAGACCGCTATCGGGAGCAACCCCTCCCACATTGGACGGCATTCGCCGTTCAAATGTTGGGAGGGGTTGCTCCCCATGGCTTTAGTCCGCCTTGCGCGGTATCAGCACAACCTGCGCCGGAATGTGCTTGATAATCTGCCGGTGAATCTTCAAGTCATACGCCGAATCAATTCGCTTCACCCGTTTGGTCAGCAACGTGGCCAGCCACGGGTAATCCTGCGTGCGCGGCACCTGGATGCTCACGTCACACTGGTAATTCACCACGTCGGTGGCAATCGCATCCAACTGGTGACGCAGCTCTTCTATATCCGTGAGGTTCAGCGCAATCGTAGTGCTCGGGGCTGCAGGGTCGATGACTTTGGCTGCAGGCTTGGCTTCGGCTGCCTTCAAGGCCGCTTCGGCTTTATCCAACTCGACTTTACGCGCGTGGCTGATCGCGCTGTTCACGCCACCGGTGAGTGCTGGCGCCTTGGGCATCAGCGCGCGGGCGCGGCTCAGGGCCGTGGCAGCGGCGTTTACATCACCCTTTTGCAGCACAATTTGGCTGCGCTGCAAGTAGGCTTCGGCCAATTGGCGCTGGTAAGTCTCCAGGGCCGGGTCGTTGGGCGATTGGGCCTGCAACGCGGCCAGTTGGTCTTCGGCGGTGGCCAGTTCACTGCTGGCCAGGTTTTGCTCCAGCTGCGCGATGGCCGCAGCGCGAGCATCCGGCGCCTCAAGGGCGGCGGGCGGTGTGCTTTGACAGGCGCCCAGCAGCAGGGAAAATGCGGCAAGGAGCAGATAACGGGAGTTGAACGGCTTCATTCCTGCGACTCTCTAATTGCGCAAAAAGCGAGCAAGTCTACACCCCACGACGGGGCAGGACAAAACTCAGCAAAAACAAGGCGGCGGCCGTCACTACAATCGACGGCCCGGCCGGGGTGTCCTTGAACCAAGACAACGCCAGGCCCCCGCACACTGCCAGCATCCCCAAAAAGCTCGCGCCAATCGCCATTTGCTCGGGTGAGCGAGCGTGGCGCTGGGCAGCGGCGGCGGGAATAATCAGCAGCGACGTGATCAACAATACGCCGACAATCTTCATCGCGACAGCAATCACCACGGCGATCAACAGCATCAGCGTCATGCGCAGCGCCGGTACGGGCAACCCTTCCACCGTGGCCAGCTCTTCGTGCACGGTGATCGCCAGCAGCGGGCGCCACAGGGCCACGAGCAACACCAGCACTGCCGCGCTGCCGCCCAAAATCCACGCAAGGTCGCTGGGGCTGATCGCCAGTAAATCGCCGAACAGGTAGGCCATCAGGTCGATGCGCACTTCATGCATGAAGCTCAGCACCACCAGCCCGAGGGACAAGGTGCTCGGCGCGAGAATCCCCAACAGCGTGTCGGAGGCCAGCGGCTGGCGCTGTTGCAGGGTGACCAGCAGCACCGCCAGCAACAGGCAGCCCACGGTGACGGCGATGGTCGGGCTCACATCCAGCAAAAAGCCCATGGCCACGCCGAGCAGCGCGGCGTGCGACAACGTGTCGCCAAAATAGGCCATGCGCCGCCATACCACGAACGAGCCCAACGGGCCTGCCACCAGTGCCAAAGCCAAGCCTGCCAGCAGGGCGTAGAACAGAAAATCAGCCATGCTTGCAGTCGGCTCCATGCGTGTGGGTAGGCGGCGTTTGGCGGTCGTCGACCACCGCGCCATGCAGGTCGTGGGCGTGGTCGTGATGGTGATGATAAATCGCCAGGCTTTGCGCGTTCTTGCCGAACAGCTCGACGAAGGCCGGGTCGCTGCTGACCTGTTCCGGGTGGCCGGAGCAACACACGTGGCGGTTCAGGCAGACCACTTGGTCGGTGGTGCTCATCACCAGGTGCAGGTCGTGAGAAACCATCAGCACGCCGCAGCCATGCCGGTCGCGCAGCCGTGTGATCAGGCTGTACAGCTCGGCCTGGCCCGCGACATCGACGCCTTGCACCGGCTCATCAAGCACCAGCAATTGGGGCTCGCGCAACAGGGCGCGGGCCAGCAGTACGCGCTGCATTTCGCCGCCGGAGATGCTTTGTACCGGGCTGTCGATTACCTGTTCGGCGCCGACTTCCTTGAGCGCGGCCTGCGCGCGCGGGCGGTCGACACCGGGCACCAGGCGCAGGAAGCGCAGCACCGACAGCGGCAAGGTCGGGTCCACGTGGAGTTTTTGCGGCATGTAACCGACGCGCAGCTTGGGCTTGCGCCACACGGTGCCGGTGTCGGGCTTGAGCAAACCGAGTACGGCGCGCACCAGGGTGGTTTTGCCGGCGCCATTCGGGCCGATCAGGGTGACGATCTGCCCAGGCTTCACGCTCAGGGCGATGTTATCCAGCACGTTTTGCCCGGCGAACGTGACCCCAACCTGTTCCAGGCGGATTAACGCGTTGCTCATCAAGCCCCCTGGCAGCCCGAGCACAGGCCGACGACTTCGACCGTTTGCCCTTCGACCTTGAAACCGACCTCGGCAGAACTCTTGATAATCGCGTCGCTGATGCTTTTTTGTTCAAGCTCGATGGCGGCATGGCACTCGCGGCAAATCAGGAACTGGCCCTGATGCGCGTGCTCCGGGTGGTTACAGCCGACAAACGCGTTGAGCGAGGCGATGCGGTGGACCAGGCCGTTTTCGAGTAGAAAATCCAGCGCGCGGTACACCGTGGGCGGCGCGGCGCGGCGGCCGTCCTGCTCGCTGAGTACGCCGAGAATGTCGTAGGCACCCAGCGGCTTGTGGCTCTGCCACACCAATTCCAGCACCCGGCGACGCAACGCGGTCAGGCGCAAGCCCTTCTGCGCACACAGGGTGTCGGCCTCTGACAGTGCGGTGTGCACGCAGTGGGAGTGGTCGTGGGGACGGCTGGCAAGCGGTGTTTTAGGCATGAGCGGCGACAGACATTTGATAGAGACGTTATTATGTTACCCGTTCCTACGTCATTGAGTGGTCATCGTGTCCCGACTTTTTCCCGTTTTTGTCGTATTTGTCACCAGTTTGTTCATCGCAGGCGCCGCTCAGGCCGAGGTCAAGGTGCTGACCAGCATCAAGCCGTTGCAGTTGATCGCCGCCGCTGTGCAGGACGGCGTGGCGGTTCCAGAGGTGCTGTTGCCACCTGGCGCCTCGCCGCATAACTATGCGTTACGCCCATCCGACGTACGGCGCGTGCAATCGGTAGACCTGCTGTATTGGATCGGCCCGGACATGGAGACCTTCCTGCCGCGCGTACTCAAAGGGCGTAGTCTGCCGACCGTGGCCGTGCAGGACCTTGCCGGAATGAAGCTGCGCCGCTTCGCCGACGATGGCCTCTCGCATGCCGATGATGCCGACGAACATGATCACGATCACCGCCCAGGCAGCCTGGACGCGCATTTGTGGTTGTCGACGGTAAATGCCCGCGTGATCGCTGCGCGCATGGCGGCAGACCTGAGTACTGCCGACCCGGCCAATGCCGCGCGTTACGCCAGCAACGTGAAGGCCTTCGATGAGCGTTTGGATGCGTTGGATGCGCGTTTGAAAGCGCGCCTTGCTACAGTCGGCGATAAGCCTTACTTCGTGTTCCACGAGGCGTTTGACTACTTCGAAGACGCTTACGGGCTCAAGCACACCGGCGTGTTCAGTGTTGCCGCCGAAGTACAGCCAGGCGCCCAGCACGTGGCGGCAATGCGTACGCGGTTGCAGGAAGTCGGCAAGACCTGCGTGTTCAGTGAGCCGCCATTGCGCCCGCGTCTGGCCGAGACGCTGGTCGCCGGTTTGCCGGTGAAATTGGCGGAACTGGATGCGCTGGGCGGTTACACCAAGGCCACGGCGCAAGGTTACGAGCAGGTGCTGGAGAAGTTGGGGAATGACTTGGCCGGGTGCCTGGAGTCGCTCTGACTATGTGGGAGGGAGCAAGTCGAATCGTCGCACCGCCCCTCCCTCCTTTTTAGAGCGCAAACGGCAGGTGGATCGTGACCTGCTGACGCTGCGCCAAGCGATGCTCAAACTCCGCCGGGTCATGAATCAACACATCCTGCCCGGCGAATGACTCGGCAGCGATCAGGCGCGATAGCCAGAACCGCACGCACGCTACGCGCAGCAAGGTCGGCCACAGCTCCGCTTCCTTGGCTGTAAACGGTCGCAGCCCTGCGTACGCGCCCAGCAAGGCCCGCGCGCGTTGCCCATCGATCACGCCATCGGCGTCCGAACACCAGTCATTCAGGGCGATTGCCACGTCGTACAGCATCGGGCCTGAGCAGGCGTTGTAGAAGTCGATCAGGCCTGTCAGGTCGGTGCCTTCGAACATTGCGTTGTCGCGAAACAGGTCGCCGTGAACGTTCGCGCGTGGCAGGGCCAGGATGTCGGCCTTGTGGGCTTCGATCTCGGTCAATGCAGCGTGCAGCAGGCGCTGTTGCGCGTCGTTCAGGTGCGAAATCAGCTGCGTACCTTCAGCGAGCATCCAATCGAGCCCGCGGTCGGTCTTGCGTTGCAGCATCTTGTCGCCTTGGGTGGCCAAGTGCAGATGGCCGAGCAGGTCGCCGACTTGGGCGCAATGCTGCGCGTTGGCGTGCTTGATGTGCTTGCCGGCCAGGCGCGGTTGCAGCAGCGCGGGTTTGCCCGCCAGCGTGCGCAGCGCCACGCCGTCGGTGGTGCGCAGGGCGTAAGGCACCGGCAGATCAGCCTCGTGGAGCACGTCGAGCAACTCGATGAAGAACGGCATTTCCGCTACGGGGCCGCGCTCAACCAGGGTCAGCACGAACTCGCCCTGCTCCATGCTGATAAAGAAATTGGTGTTTTCGCTACCGGCGGCAATCCCCTGGAAATCGAGCAGGCGGCCGAGCCCGTAAGGGGCGAGAAAGGTTTCCAGCTCGGGCCGAGCCAGCGGGGTGAACACAGACATGGTTAAAACTGCCAGTACGGGCGCCGCGGTACACGGCGCCAATTGAAGTTAAGAAATCATTTCCATTCGAAGATCTTCCATGACGGAATCAGCATATCCGGCTGGTCGGAACGGATGAAGTTTGCATCGGTTCCGTCCGCGCGCACCAGAAAATACGGCGGCGCACCCTTTACGGTGACTTTGATTGCGTACAGGAAACCGTTTTGGCGGTACTCCTGGATGGTTCTGTCGCCCTCGGTGCGGATCGTGACTTCCGGGTCGCCCGTGGGCGCGCTGTCGGCTGCCATGGCGGCCAACGGCAAGAGTGCAATCAAGCCGGTCAACAACAGGCTATTTACGGTGCGCATGATAACCTTGTCCCTTTGTCGTCAATGGTCCGGCTATTCTAGCGCCTGACCCGCCGAAAAGGTTGATCCTGCTCATGAGCCAAGCCCCCCTCGTCCTGGTGGACGGTTCTTCATATCTGTACCGCGCCTTTCACGCGCTGCCACCGCTGACTACCTCCAAAGGCCTGCCGACCGGTGCGGTCAAGGGCGTGTTGAACATGCTCAAAAGCCTGCGCAGGCAGTACCCGGACAGCCCGTTCGCGGTGGTGTTCGACGCCAAAGGCGGGACCTTTCGCGATGACATGTACGCCGAATACAAGGCCAACCGCCCAAGCATGCCCGATGACATGCGCCTGCAAATCGAGCCGCTGCACCAAAGCGTAATCGCCCTCGGCTTCCCGCTGTTGTGCGTTGAAGGCGTAGAGGCCGATGACGTGATCGGCACTCTGGCCCGCAGCAGTGCGGCTGCCGACCGACCGGTGGTGATTTCTACCGGTGACAAGGACATGGCGCAACTGGTCGACGGTCACATCACCTTGGTCAACACCATGACCGGTAGCGCGATGGACATCGAGGGCGTGAAGGAGAAATTTGGCGTCGCCCCGGAGCAGATCATTGATTACCTGGCGCTGATGGGCGATTCGTCCGACAACATCCCAGGCGTTCCGGGCATTGGTCCGAAGACCGCTTCCGGCTTGTTGGTCGGCGTGAACGGCGGCCTCAAAGAGCTTTATGAGCAGTTGGATATTGTGCCGACCTTGCCGATTCGCGGGGCCAAGACCCTGCCCGCCAAGCTGGCAGAGCACAAAGAGATGGCGTTTCTGTCGTATCAGTTGGCGACGATCAAGATCGATGTGCCGCTGGACGTCGGCCTGGACGATTTGCACCTGATCGAGCCGGATCGCGAAAAACTGCTGGAGCTGTATACGCTGCTGGAGTTCAAGAGCTGGTACGACGAGATTCAGCGCGACACCAAGCGCGTCGAGCTCAAGGCTTCGACCGAGCGCGCGCCTGCTGCCGAAGAGGTTGTTGAGTCGGCACCTGTTGAAGCGGCCTACACCACCATCCTCGACCAGGCGACGTTCGACAGTTGGTTGAAGAAGCTCAACGGCGCGAAGTTGTTCGCTTTCGACACCGAAACCACCGGGATCGACGCACAGCAGGCGCAATTGGTCGGCGTTTCGTTTGCCGTACAGCCGCACGAAGCGGCCTACATCCCGCTGACGCATGCCTACCTCGATGCGCCGCAGCAGCTCGACCGCGACAGCGTGTTGCTGGCGCTCAAGCCTTTGCTGGAAGACCCGAGCAAGCTAAAGGTTGGCCAGCACGCCAAATTCGACATGAACATCCTGGCCAACTGCGCGATTGGCGGCGACCCGGCGCAGGGCATTACCGTGCGCGGCATTGCGTTCGACACGATGCTTGAATCCTATGTGCTGAATTCAACCGCCACCCGCCACGACATGGACAGCCTGGCGAAGAAGTACCTGGACTATGACACTGTCAGCTTCCAGGACATCGCCGGCAAAGGCGCCAAGCAGCTGACGTTCGATCAGATCCCGCTTGAGCAGGCTGGCCCGTACGCGGCCGAAGATGCAGACGTAACGCTGCGCCTGCACCAGGCGTTGCACGCGCAACTTGCTGCCATACCGGCGCTGGCCAGTGTGCTGACCGACATCGAAATACCACTGGTGCCGGTGCTGGCGCGGATCGAGCGTCAGGGCGCGCTGGTGGATAAAGACCTGTTGGGCATCCAGAGTATCGAGCTGGGTAACAAGATGGTCGAGCTGGAGCGCCAGGCATTCGAGATCGCCGGTGAGGCGTTCAACCTGGGCTCGCCCAAGCAGCTTGGGGCGATTCTCTACGAAAAACTCGGCTTGCCGGTGCTGAAAAAGACCGGCAAGGGCCAGGCCTCAACGGCTGAGGAAGTGTTGGCCAAGTTGGCCGAAGACGACTTCCTGTTGCCCAAGGTGCTGATGCAGTACCGCAGCATGAGCAAGCTGAAAAGCACTTACACCGACCGCCTGCCGGAGCAGATCAACCCGCGCACCGGGCGCATTCATACGTCGTATCATCAGGCGGTAACGGCGACTGGGCGGTTGTCTTCCAGTGATCCGAACCTGCAGAACATCCCGGTGCGCACCGCCGAAGGTCGGCGGATTCGCCAAGCGTTTGTCGCGCCCAAGGGTTACAAACTGCTGGCGGCGGACTATTCGCAGATCGAACTGCGGATCATGGCGCACTTGTCCAAGGACGAGGGCCTGATGAATGCGTTCCGCAACGAATTGGACGTGCATACCGCCACGGCGGCCGAAGTGTTCAAGGTTGAGCTGACGGAGGTCACGCCCAATCAGCGCCGCAGCGCCAAGGCGATCAACTTTGGCCTGATCTACGGCATGGGGGCGCAAAAGCTCGGCAAAGACATCGGCGTGGATACCAAAACCGCCAAGGCCTACATAGACGTGTACTTCGCGCGCTACCCAGGCGTTCGTGAATACATGGAGCGCACGCGCGCCCAAGCGGCCGATCAGGGCTACGTAGAAACCTTCTTCGGGCGCCGGTTGTATGTGCCGGACATCAATTCCAACAAGCCTCAGGAGCGAGCCGCCGCAGAACGCACGGCGATTAACGCGCCGATGCAAGGCACGGCGGCCGACATCATCAAGAAAGCCATGGTGTTGGTGGACAACTGGCTGACCGAGTCTGGCCTGGATGCCAAAGTCATTCTGCAAGTGCACGATGAACTGGTGCTTGAGGTGCGTGAAGACCTGGTCGCAGAGGTCAGCGCGAAAATCCGCGAGCACATGAGCGCCGCGGCGCAGTTGGATGTGCCATTGGTGGTGGACGTGGGCGTGGGCGATAACTGGGACGAAGCGCACTGATTTCGAGGCGCCGCCACCCCCATGCGGGGCGGCGGAGTGCTTTGAATCAGACGTCGCCGGCAGATGTTTCAAATAGTTTTTCAGCCTGCCGGAACTTAACCCGTGAAATGCGACTCAGAGGTACTGAATGGGTGGTGAAGCCCTTCAATGCTCCTATGTTGTGTTAAGTGTTGGCAGATATCCGGACCCCGCCCTAACGGTCCGGAACTTGAACCCCGAACTTCCTCTCCCCATGTGAAGTCCGGGGTTTTTTTTGCCCGCTGAAACGCTATTCGGCGATTTCGGCGCCCTTGTCGGCCAATTCCATCCAGCCGGCCAGCACGGTGTAAGCGTCTTCCAGGCCCAAGCGTTTTGGCGCCGAGAACAGCTGGATAGTGATCGTGTCACCCCAGCCTTTACGGATCTCGGCCTGTACTTTAAGCAGCGTGTTCTTGGCCGCGCCGTAGGTCAGCTTGTCGGCTTTGGTCAGTAAAATATGCATCGGCATGCCGCTGGCGACCGCCCAGTCGAGCATCAGCAAGTCGAAGTCGGTCATTGGATGACGGATGTCCATCATCAGAATCAAACCTTTCAAACTTTCCCGGCCGCCCAGGTAAGCCTCGAGGTGACGCTGCCAGTGCAGCTTCAACGGGATAGGTACTTTTGCGTAGCCGTAGCCCGGCAGGTCGACCAGGCGCCGATCATCGTCCAGCTTGAAGAAGTTGAGCAGTTGCGTACGGCCCGGGGTTTTTGAGGTGCGCGCCAGGCTGGCGTGGGTCAGGGTGTTCAGCGCGCTGGACTTGCCAGCGTTGGAACGACCGGCAAAGGCCACTTCAAAGCCTTCGTCATCGGGGCATTGGTCAACTTTGGCGGCGCTGAGCATGAACGTGGACTGTTGGCACAGGCCAAGGATGGGATTCTTGAGTTGCATGAGATTTCCGATGTGGGCGGTGCCGAAAAAGGGTGCGGCAAGCGGTGTCGTTTCCGTTTCAGTAGCGCCAGTATATAATGCCGCAGATTTTGTGTGTGCTTTGTCCCAGCGAAGGATGAAGTTCACGGGAGCGAAATACCTTCATTGCGCATTAGAACGCAAAACGCTCTCAAACCCTGAAAAGGTCGATGTATGACCAGATGGTTGCTCGCTGTCGGTGTCCTGATTCCGCTTTACGGCGCTCAGGCTACACAGGATCTGGAGGCGGTGTACAACCGAGTTTGCGTGGCTTGCCATGCCGGCCAACTGCCCAGCGCGCCCAAACGGGGTGATCAGGCAGCTTGGGCGCCCAGACTGGCGCAGGGCATGGACACGCTGGTGCAACACGTGACTGAGGGTTTCAAGGCAATGCCGACGCGTGGCTTGTGCATGGACTGCAGTACTGAGGATTACCAGGCCGTCATTCAGTTGATGGTGAGTAAACCCGGTAGATGACTCTTAAACCCTTAGCCGTAGTTGGATTAGCTGATGAACAAACTGATCGTGAGTCTGCTCTTGACCGTGGGCATGGCAGGTGTTGCCCATGCTGCAGGCGACGCCACCGCAGGCCAGGCGAAAGCCGCCGTGTGTGGCGCTTGCCATGGGCCGGATGGCAACAGCCCGGTACCGAACTTCCCCAAACTGGCGGGCCAGGGTGAGCGTTACCTGACCAAGCAGATGCACGACATCAAGGACGGCAAGCGCACGGTGCTGGAAATGACCGGCTTGCTGACCAACCTCAGCGATCAGGACGTGGCGGATATTGCCGCCTACTTTGCAAGCCAGGCGGGCAGCGTGGGCGCTGCCGACCCGAAACAAGTGGCTCGCGGTGAAGAACTGTTCCGTGGCGGCAACCTCGAAAAAGGTATGCCCGCGTGCATCGGTTGCCACTCGCCCAACGGCGCAGGCCTTGCCGCTGCGGGTTTTCCGCACTTGAGCGGGCAACATGCGCAGTATACCGCCAAGCAGCTGACGGACTTTCGTGAAGGCAATCGAACCAATGATGGCGACGCCAAAATCATGCAAAGCATCGCCGGCAAGTTAAGCAACAAGGACATCGAAGCGGTTTCCCAGTACATCCAGGGCCTGCACTGATCGCAACAGCACGTTAACGCTCGATTAATCCATCGATGCAAGCATAAAAAGGGTGGCTTGGGCTGCCCTTTTTTGTGGCCGGTGCCGTTACACTAACGAACTGATGCCCGCGTAGACCTGTCACAACAAAGGTCCCGCGAGGCGAATTTATTTGTCCAGGAGTAAAGCATGCGTAATCTGATTCTCAGCGCCGCTCTCGTCACTGCCAGCCTCTTCGGCATGACCGCGCAAGCTGCCGATGTGCCGCTTGAAGCCGGTAAAACTTACGTCGAATTGGCCAACCCGGTTCCGGTTTCGGTGCCCGGCAAGATCGAAGTGGTAGAGCTGTTCTGGTACGGCTGCCCGCATTGCTACGCGTTTGAGCCAACGATCAATCCATGGGTTGAAAAACTGCCTGCGGACGTCAACTTCAGGCGCATCCCGGCCATGTTCGGCGGCCCATGGGATGCCCACGGCCAGTTGTTCCTGACCCTGGAAGCCATGGGTGTGGAGCACAAGGTGCACAACGCTGTATTTGAAGCCATCCAGAAGCAAGGCAAGCGCCTGACCAAACCTGACGAGATGGCTGACTTCGTTGCCACTCAAGGCGTGGATAAGGACAAGTTCCTGGCCACCTTCAATTCCTTCGCTATTCAGGGCCAGATCAAACAGGCCAAGGAACTCGCCCAGAAGTATGGCGTGCAAGGCGTACCGACCCTGATCGTCAACGGTAAATACCGTTTCGACCTGGGCACCACCGGTGGTCCTGAAGCCACCCTCAATGTAGCCGACCAACTGATCGCCAAAGAGCGCGCAGCCAAGTAAGGGGGCTCGCCATGCGCCGCTGGGGTACTGAACGCGTTGTTGGCCTGCATGACCCGCAGGTCAATGAACATCATCTGGAATCCACAGGCCTGCCGGCAGACAGCCGTTTGCGCCTGCTCAGCTTCAATATCCAGGTAGGTATCAGTACCGAGAAGTACCGGCACTACCTCACCCGTGGCTGGCAGCACTTGCTGCCTCATAACGGGCGGGCCGGTAACCTGCAGAAAATCGGCAACCTGCTGAACGACTTCGACCTGGTCGCCTTGCAGGAAGCCGACGGCGGCAGCATGCGCTCCGGTTACGTCAACCAGGTGGAACACCTGGCGCACCTCGGAGCGTTTCCGTACTGGTATCAGCAACTCAATCGCAACCTCGGGCGCCTGGCGCAGCACAGCAATGGTGTGCTCAGCCGCTTGAAGCCGACCGCCATCGAAGATCACCCGTTACCCGGCCCCAAGGGGCGCGGGGCTATTCTCGTGCGTTTCGGCGAAGGCCCGGAAGCCTTGGTGGTCGTCATGATGCACCTGGCGCTCGGGGGTAAGACGCGCAACCTGCAGCTTGCCTACGTGCGTGAATTGATTGGCAACTATAAACATCAGGTGTTGATGGGTGACATGAACACCCACGCCAACGACCTGTTGCAGAATTCCCCGTTGCGCGACCTCGGTTTACTCGCGCCACAAGTCGAAGCCACTTTTCCCAGCTGGCGCCCGCAGCGCTGTCTGGACCATATCCTGCTCAGCCCCACCCTCACGCTTGAAAGCGTGCAAGTGCTGGCGCAGCCCATTTCCGATCACCTGCCGGTCGCGGTAGAGATTCGTCTGCCGGGTTCGCTTACGGCTGATGCATTACCCGCGTTGAGCCCAAGCCCTCGCGGACCCCTTGCATGAGCGACGACGCCCAGCGCTGGAAAGAGAAATACCTGAAAAGCGTTGAGCAGCAAGACAAGCTCGAGCGCCGCTGGGCTGCCCGCCTCGACCTGCTGCGCCGAGGGTTGGTGCGCAGCACGCTCGCCGCGGAAGGGACCGACCGCGCCGTTGACCAGTGCATGAAGGAAATGCGCGACGTGGTGCGCACAGACGACATGGACGCCGCCCTCGCCGCGCTGCTGCCACGCCTGGAAAAAGCCGTGCTCGACTCGGAGCAGCGCCGCGAAACCCGGGTTGACCAGACCAGCACCGCCCTCACCGCCTTGGTCGCGCAGTTGCAGAAGTTGCCACTGCCGCGTGAAGTGGCCCGCCCGCTGAAGGCCTTTGCCAAGCAGCTCGATGGCCGAGTCGGTCAGGCGCGGGAAATCCCGCTGCTGCTCAGTGAGCTGAGCAGCTTGCAGGAGCAGGCGTTGAATAACCTGGAGCCGGAGGGCGAAACCGCGCGCTCCGGCCCGGGTTTGCTGCAGCGTCTTTTTGGTTCAAAGGATGTCCCAAGCGACACGCAGGTGCTCGAAGCCACGCCGCAGCCTGTGCCTGAGCCAGCGGCGCCGAAGTCCGCGGCGCCCCAGCCGGCACCTGAGCCTGAACAGCCCGCGCAATCTGAAGAACTGACAAACGCCTTGCGTGCCTTCGCGCCCGTGCCGCCGACACCGGCCGCCGCGCCGCCCGAGCCTGTTGCGCCTGTTGCGCCAGCCAGCGCGGCAGAAGTCGCCGGCGAGTCGTTTGTCTTCGAGGCGCCGGCTTCAGCCCAGCCCATCACCACGCCTGTTGAAGCCGCCGAGCCCAAGACGCTTGAGCCAGCGGTTGAGGAAGACGCTCCCGAAAGCGCCCTCGCCGCCTTTATCGAAACGCCAGAAGCTCAGGTTGCGACGCCGGATCAAACCGCCATCGGCAGCCTGTCACTGCCGCCCGTACTCGAAGACCCTGAGCTTGACCTTGATCAGCAACAGTCGGATGGCCTCTACGCGTTGCCCGACTCGCCAGAACCGTCCTATAGCTCGGTCGCCAAGCACATCGAGAGTACGTTGCTTGGGCTGCTGGAAGATTTGTCGCTGCCCGAGCACCATCTGCCCCAGGCAGAATCAATGCGCGAGCGCCTGGCCAATGGCTTGAACTGGTACGAATTGCTGCCGATTCTTGATGACCTGGCGGTGCTGATGCTGGCGATTACCGACAGCGGCCAGCATGAGTTCGAGGCCTATCTCAAGCAGCTCAATGAGCGCCTTGAGGCATTCCAGGGCCATTTGCAGGTGGCCAGCGACGGCCACGCCGACAGCCGCTCGGCAGCGCGTGAGCTGGACACGCAAATTCGTGAACAGGTCGATGGCCTGCAAAGCAGTGTGCAGGAAGCGGCTGACCTGGGCAGCCTCAAGCAGGTGTTGGAAAGCCACCTTGAAGGCCTGCTTGGCACCATGGACCAACACCAGCAGCAGCGTGACCAGCGCGAGCAAGAAGTGGCGGCGCGCTTGAAAAGCCTGGCCGAGCGGGTGTCGAGCATGGAGCAGGAAGCTCAGGGCTATCGCGAGCATTTGGAAGTACAGCGCCAGAAGGCTTTGATCGATCCGCTCACCGGGTTGCCTAACCGTGCGGCCTGGAGCGAGCGTCTCGACCATGAGGTCAACAGCTGGCATCAGCGTGGCAGTAACCTGTCGTTGGCGATGCTGGACCTCGACCACTTCAAGCGTATTAACGATAACTATGGCCACCTGGCGGGCGACAAGGTACTCAAGATCATCGCCAATGTGCTGCGCGAGCGTCTGCGCACTACCGACTTTATCGCGCGTTTCGGCGGTGAAGAGTTTGTGTTGCTGATGCCTGACTCAGCGTTGGCGGATGCCCTGGACGTGGGTGAAGTGCTGCGCTCGGCCATCGAGGCGTGCCCGTTTCACTTCAAGGGCGAGCGGGTAACCATCACAGTGTGCATGGGGGTGGCGCAGTTTCAGCCGGGTGAGCGCAGTGACTTGGCGCTCAAGCGCGCCGATGAGGCGTTGTATCGCGCCAAGGCGGCGGGGCGTAACCAAGTGCACGCGGCGTAAAAAATGTTCTATTTTGTAATTTGAACGCCGCGCCTCAATCGGTACGTTACACTGTTGCATTATCGTCTTCAGCGTAATGTCTTCCGCCATGAAATCCTTGTACCTCGCCTTCGTATTCGTCCTGCTCGCCGGCTGCGCCAGCGGCCCGCGCCTGGACACCCGCCACCCTTCAGTGAACCACGACAACCGCGTGCAGTTTGTTGTGGTGCATTACACCTCGACCAATCTTGAGCGCTCGCTCGCACTGTTGACCCACGGTCAGGTCAGCAGCCATTACCTGATCGGCGACGACGGCTCAGGCACCATTTACAAGCTGGTGGATGAGAGCCAGCGCGCCTGGCACGCAGGGGAAAGCGAATGGATGGGGCGCACTTGGCTCAACTCCAGTTCCATTGGCATCGAAATCGTCAACCCAGGGTACAGCGACACGCCGACGGGCCGTGTCTGGTATCCGTATTCCGAGGCGCAGGTACAGTCATTGGTGGTGTTGCTCAAGGACATCATCAAGCGCAATGGTATCGAACCCAAGAACATCATCGGCCATAGCGACATCGCGCCGCTGCGCAAGCTCGACCCTGGCCCGTTGTTCCCGTGGAAGCGTTTGGCCGCTGAAGGTTTAGGCGTTTGGCCTGACGCGCAGGCCGTCGCTCAATTGCGGGCGCAGTACAGCGTTGTGCTGCCGAGCGTCACCTGGTTCCAGGAAGAGTTGGCACGCCTGGGCTACCAGACACCGCAGACCGGTGAGCTGGATGTCGCCACGCGGCACGTAATCGCAGCGTTCCAGATGCACTTTCGCCCATCACTGTTTGATGGCACGCCGGATGCGGAGAGTGCCGCGATACTGAGCGCGTTAAACCGCCGCTGATACTTACAACGGCAACGCCATGTAGAACTGCGTACCTTGCCCCGGCCGCGAATACACGCCCATGCGGCCGCCATGCAATTGCACAATCTCTTTGCACAGCGCCAGGCCCAGGCCGGCGCCGCCTTTTTTGCGGCCCACTTGCACAAAGGGTTCAAAGATCCGCCCTTGCTGCCCGTAGGCAATACCTTCGCCATTGTCCTCAACGCTGATAATCACGCGCTCGCCATGCCGGCGCGCCTGCAGGCGGATGTGCCCGCCCTCAGCGGTATGTCGCAAAGCGTTGCCCAGCAGGTTGTCGAGCACGCGCTCGAGTTGAGCTTGATCGGCATGCAGGCTCGGCAAGTCAGATTGGGCCTCCACCAGCAGCTCGACGCTCTGCGCATTCGCCGGCTCCACAAATCGGGCACGTGCATGCGCCAGCAAGTCGGCGACATCACAGGGGCCGAGCGTGAGTTTTTGCAGGCCATTCTGGTAGCGTGAAAAGTTCAACAGGTCGTTGATCAGTTGCATCAGACGCTGCATTTCTTCATTAACCGTATCCAGCAGGTCTGCTTCACGAGAGTCTGCGGGGAATTTGGCCCGCTCGCGGAACAAGCCGAAGGCCATGTGCATGCCGGTCACGGGCGTGCGCAACTCGTGTGAGGCGCGCAACACGAATTCGCTGCGCACCCGTTCGAACGCGCGCTGCTCGGTAACGTCATGCAGCACCATTACTGCACCGAGGATATGCCCTTGCGTATGGCTCACCGGCGTCAGGCTGTAGGTCAGCAGGCGCAATTCGCCTTCGACTTCCACTTCCAGGTCTTCCGGTGCGAGCTCAAGATTGCCGCCGCGCAGCACCAGTTGCAGTTGTTCGTCCATTTCCGGGCGACCGAGGGCTTCACCCAAACCCTGGCCCAAACGTGCCTCGTCCCAGCCTAACTGGCGCTGTGCTACCGGGTTAAGGTGTTCCAGGCGGCCTTGGCGATCGATCATCAACAGGCCATCGTCGATGCTGTCGAGTACCGCTTGCAGGCGCTGCTGGCCCGCCAGTAACTCATCGACGTTGGTTGCCTGATGCTGGCGCAACGCTTCGGCCATCATGCCGAAGCGGCGGGTCAGCTGATTCATTTCCGCTGCCGATGAGATCGGCAGGGTCACTTCAAAATCGCCCTGCCCGATCTTGTCTGCCGCTTTGGCCAAGGCTTCTATCGGCGCACCAAAACGCCGAGCGATGCCGTGTGCGGTGACAAAACCGATCAGCAATACCGCCAAACCAACCAGCCCCAGCAGGCCGGCAATCAACAGCGCACGGTCACGGGATTTGTGTTCGCTGGTGTTGATGTTTTCCAGGGCGCGTTTGTGTTCGGCGATCAGGCCATTGCGCAATGCATTGAAGCTTTGGGTCAGCTTTTGGTTTTTATTGGCCGCCATGGAGCTTTGTTGGGCTTCGTCGAATGCCTTGAGAAAATTCAGGTAATCGACGCGAGCCTGGCTGAACCCATTGATTCTGCCGTCTTGCTGTTCATGCGCGACGCCTTCATCGAGCAAGGCGAAGTATTCCTGTTTCGAGCTTTGCAGCGCCTTGGGGTCGGGTTTTTCCTCCAGCATCAGGATCAACTGGTCCCCGAGGGTCTGGCGCAACTTCAGGCCCAAGTCCAGGGTGATAAAGTTGCTGCGGATCAGCGACTCCTGGCTTTTCGCCATTTGCATAACGCTGACGAGGCCGAGAATCAGGCCCAGCAGGGCGACGGTGATCAGCGCTGAGATACTCAAGAACAACCGAGTGCGCAGTTTCATCGCTAGCTTCATAGGGTACAGCTCACAAATTGTACTGTTTGCGTTTGCGGTACAGGGTCGACGCGTCGATGCCGAGGGTCCGGGCCGCTTGGTCCAGGGTGTCGCTGGTGGCAAGTACGGCGCCGATATGGGCTTTCTCCAGCTCGTCCAGGCTCAGCGCTGCACCGATACGTGGGGCGTTGTTGGTCGGTTGCTCGGCCATCCCGAGGTGGCTGATTTCGACTTTTTCCTGTGGGCAGATAATGCTGGCGCGCTCAACCACGTTGCGCAGCTCACGAATATTGCCCGGCCATCGATAATTGAGCAGGGCTTCACGTGCGTCATCGCTGAAACCGCGAGCGGGTCGGGCGTATTCCTTGACGAAACGCGCCAGGAACCGGTCCGCCAGGGTCAGGATGTCCTCACTGCGCTCGCGCAAAGGCGGCAAGTGCAAAGTAATAACGTTGAGACGGTACAGCAAGTCCTCCCGGAAGCGGCCTTCGCGCACCATGTCTTCCAGGTTCAGGTTGGTCGCCGCCAGAATGCGCACATCGGCACGCCGAGTCACCGGGTCGCCGACGCGCTCGTATTCTTTGTCTTGGATGAAACGCAGCAACTTGGGTTGCAACGTGAGGGGGAAGTCGCCGATCTCGTCGAGAAACAGCGTACCGCCATCCGCCTGGTTGACTCGGCCCAAGGTGCTTTCGCTGGCCCCGGTGAAAGCGCCGCGGCTGTGGCCGAACAACTCACTTTCCATCAGCTCTGCCGTCAGCGACGGGCAGTTGATGGTCACGCAGGATTTTTTCGAGCGTTTGCTCCACCCGTGAATCGCCCGCGCCAGTTCACCTTTACCTGTACCGGACTCGCCAAGAATCAAGATGTTGGCGTCGGTGCCGGCGACTTGGCGTGCGGTTTCCAACACCACCATCATGGCCGGGCTGTGGGAGTCGAGGCCGTCTTTGGATTGGCGCACCGCGCCTTCCAGCGCTTCCAGCCGCGCCGAAAGCTGGCGCACTTCCAACTGTTTGGCAGTGGCCAGGCGCAATTGGTCGGGGCTGCAAGGTTTAACCAAGTAGTCGGCAGCGCCCGCCTGGATCGCGTCGACTGCGGTGTCCACGGCGGAATGCGCGGTCACGATCACCACGCGCATCCACGGCGCCTGAATGCGCATTTGGGCCAGTACATCCAGGCCGTTGTCTTCGCCCAGGCGTAAGTCCAGGAAGCACAGGTCAAACACTTGGCGCTGCATCAATGCGTCAGCTTGGGCGGCGCTGTTGGCGGTGGCTACGGTGTAGCCCTCGTCTTCCAGGCAATAACGGAAGGTGCGAAGGATCGCGGATTCGTCATCCACTAAAAGAATGCGGCCTTGAAGTTCCTTGGCTGATTCCATGTGTCCCGCGCTCCTTAACTGTGAGTAGTGATGGTGCTTAGTCCCGGAATAATCGGGCAAGTTGCATGGTTTATTCTGATTGATAAAAGGCTTCTTCGCGCAGGTATCTGCGCCCTCTCCTACAAACGCACCTTTTTAAGGCGTTTTACCGGTTTTTCGCCGGTTCTTTTCCCTTGGGCGACTCGCCAAGCGCTTTTGATCCCTTGGTCTGCGCAGTGACCATCGTGCATTTCGCACGGCCTGGATAGGGCCATCGTGCAGGATGCTGGGCTCATCGTGGGTGTTTAATTCGTAAGTATTTGATTTTTATGTGTTTTATTTTGTAAAAAACCTGGCATGCGCTCTGCAATATCCCTCTCAACAGTGTCATGAACGAATAATCAGAATGCGGGAGAAATGCAGCATGACTCGCCAAAGCCTCAGCTTCAGCCAATTGCACGTATCGCCACTGCGCTTGCAGCAAGGTCTGTTTGCCAGCCTGGCGTTGATGGTCACGCTGATTGCTGGCCAGCAGTTGCAACACTGGCAGGAGAGTCAGCAGCAAACCGCACAATTTGAACGTCCGGTCATGACACAGAAACATTTTCGTTCCGTTGGCAGCGCTACTGCCGATGTGACTGCCCCGCAATTGAGAGTGGCTGACCAGGATTCCACCCTGGGTGAATTGCCGACTCAAGAGCGTTGGGTCTTCTAGGCAACACTTCCAGGCAACAAAGGGTCGCTGGTCTCGGCGGCTGAACGGAATTACCGCTGTTACTTTCATAAACTTTAAGGAGATTCACCATGCTGAGTTGGGCAATCACATTTCTGATCATCGCCATTGTGGCTGCAGTCTTGGGCTTCGGTGGTATCGCGGGCACCGCTACGGGTATCGCAAAAATTCTGTTTGTGGTCTTCCTGGTGATGTTCATCGCTTCGTTCTTCTTTGGCCGTCGCGGTCGTTGAACATGAAGTCTCTTCCTTTTAAAGCCATTGCTGTTGCCCTGCTCTTGGGCGGCAGCGGCTTGGTGATGGCCGCCAATGACGGCCAATCACGGGCCAACCAATTGCTTGGCGCGGACAAGCAGTACCGCGAAACCTGGCAAAGTGTGGTGAAGAAAGAAGAGCGCTTGCCTGAATGGGTGATGAATCTTTCAGGTTCCGCCGAGCAAATGAATGCCGTAGAGGAAGGTGGCGACAAGTACTTGGTCGGGCCGCTCTGCGAAACAGCGGACAGTTGCCTGCACAAGCGCCTGATCGTTGCATTCAGCTTCGACAAGGAAGATGCCTACGCCATGTTGGTGGAAGTCCCGGCAGGTTTGCCGGCAGACAAGTCCCCGACGCGGCACGCCGATTACCGATTTATCGGTAAGCCGGACCCAGGCATGCAAAAACTGCTGATGGAACAGCTCAAGAAAGACCCGAATTGGTACTAGGTTTCGTCTGACGTAACAGTCGAAGACGCAGCCTTCGTCCATAGAAAGAAGCCACTGTGCTTCTTTCTGTCTGCATCGCTCGCCATGGGCGCTGCATGACCAGGGGGCCGGGTTGCTCTGATCAATCGAGATCGGCGTGACCTACGGGTACAGGGAGTACCTGCGCAAGGGCTGGGTCAGGTGTAAAGCTGTGACGCAAGTTCACAAGTCCTCAAGCTTGCTGAACTTGCGACGGGCTTATCGCTCTGATAACCCGTCACGTATGCCGCCCATAGCGGGTATTTCCTTTTTTACCTCCTCCAAATCATTACTTGGTGTGTCTAATCGACCTTCTATCGAGAAAATTTTTCTCGAATCGTCGGTGCGGTGAGACGCCACGTTCGACGATTGCCCGGGTTTATTGCGGGTGACTTCACTTCGTCCACCTTCTCTGAGCGAGCCTGTCTTGGCAGGTTGACGGCCTATTCGCCTTGCTAAATGGCGTATTTGAACTGACCGCTCGGCCAGTTATTTACAAAAAAAGCCATGCCGATTCGGCATAGGGTAGGCGTTTACGGCATTAGACGTCGCTCGCTTGCATGGGAATAGTTGCGCCTTTTTTCGCCTGCCAGTAAGCCATTTCGGCCATGCGGCGGTGACCTTCTACGGAGGTTGATGCACACACTTTTTCGCTTCCGGGCGTTCCAGCTGGCGCATTCGCCTTAAGTCCACTTGAAGTAAGGGTAATGACATGAAGAAGGCAAAGCTAAGCCTCGCCTGGCAGATCCTCATCGGTTTGGTATTGGGGATAGCAATCGGTGCAGTGCTCAACCATTTCAGTGCTGAAAAAGCCTGGTGGATCAGCAATGTGTTGCAGCCAGCGGGCGATATTTTTATCCGCCTGATCAAAATGATCGTGATCCCGATTGTGATTTCTTCACTGATCGTCGGCATCGCCGGTGTCGGTGACGCGAAGAAGCTGGGTCGAATCGGCGTCAAAACCATCCTTTACTTTGAAGTGGTCACCACCATCGCCATCGTGGTCGGCCTGTTGCTGGCTAACCTGTTCCATCCGGGTGCGGGCATCGACATGAGTACCCTGGGTACCGTCGATATTTCCAAGTACACCGCCACCGCTGCCGAAGTGCAGCATGAACACGCGTTCATCGAGACCATTCTCAACCTGATCCCGTCTAACATCTTCGCGGCCGTCGCGCGTGGCGAAATGCTGCCGATCATCTTCTTCTCGGTGCTGTTCGGCCTCGGCTTGTCGAGCCTCAAGCCTGAACTGCGCGAGCCGCTGGTGACCATGTTCCAGGGCGTGTCCGAGAGCATGTTCAAAGTCACCCACATGATCATGAAGTACGCCCCGATTGGTGTATTTGCGCTGATCGCAGTGACCGTCGCCAACTTCGGCTTCGCCTCTTTGCTGCCGCTGGCCAAGCTGGTGATTCTGGTTTACGTCGCCATCCTGTTCTTCGCCTTTGTGGTACTGGGCCTGATCGCTCGCCTGTTCGGTTTCTCGGTGATCAAGCTGATGCGCATCTTCAAGGATGAGCTGGTGCTGGCCTACTCCACTGCCAGCTCTGAAACCGTGCTGCCGCGTGTGATCGAGAAGATGGAAGCCTACGGCGCGCCGAAGGCTATCTGCAGCTTCGTGGTGCCGACCGGTTACTCGTTCAACCTCGACGGTTCGACCCTGTACCAGAGCATCGCTGCTATCTTTATCGCCCAGTTGTACGGCATCGACCTGTCGATCGGCCAACAACTGATGCTGGTGCTGACCCTGATGGTCACCTCCAAAGGCATCGCCGGTGTGCCGGGCGTGTCCTTCGTGGTACTGCTGGCGACCTTGGGCAGCGTTGGCATCCCGCTGGAAGGCCTGGCGTTCATTGCCGGTGTCGACCGCGTGATGGACATGGCGCGTACCGCACTCAACGTCATCGGTAACGCCTTGGCGGTATTGGTCATCTCGCGTTGGGAAGGCATGTACGACGATGCCAAGGGCGAGCGCTACTGGAACTCCCTGCCACACTGGCGCAGCAAGCAGGCGCTGCCGGTGGGCGAAGCCAGCCGCGGCTGATGCAGGCATGATTTAAAACAAACCCCGGTCAATCCGGGGTTTGTCGTTTCTGTCAGCCCCGCTATCATTCGCCCCATCTTTCGGGGGATTTAACTGATGCTCAATGGCCTGTGGCTTGGCTTTTTTGTCGTGGCAATGGTGTCAGCACTGGCGCAATGGCTGATCGGCGGTAACGCCGGTATTTTTGCGGCGATGGTGGAAAGCATTTTCGCCATGGCCAAATTGTCGGTGGAAGTGATGGTGCTGCTGTTCGGCACGCTGACCTTATGGCTGGGCTTTTTGCGCATCGCCGAAAAAGCCGGCATCGTCGACTGGCTGGCCAAGGCTCTCGGCCCACTGTTTCGCCGGCTGATGCCGGAAGTGCCGGCCGGCCACCCCGCCATCGGTTTGATCACCCTCAACTTTGCCGCCAACGGCTTGGGCCTCGACAACGCCGCTACGCCGATCGGCCTCAAAGCCATGAAGGCGCTGCAGGAACTCAACCCGATCCCCAATACCGCAAGTAACGCGCAGATTCTGTTCCTGGTGCTCAACGCATCGTCGCTGACGCTGTTGCCGGTGACCATCTTCATGTACCGCGCTCAACAAGGCGCCGCCGACCCGACGCTGGTGTTCCTGCCGATTCTGCTGGCCACCAGCGCCTCGACGTTGGTGGGCTTGCTCTCGGTGGCGGTGATGCAGCGCCTGCGCTTGTGGGACCCGGTGGTGCTGGCCTATCTGATTCCCGGTGCGCTGATCCTGGGTGGCTTCATGGCGTTGCTGGCGACCTTGTCCGCCACGGCGCTGGCCGGGTTGTCGTCGATCCTCGGCAACCTCACGCTGTTTGGGCTGATCATGCTGTTTCTGGTGATTGGTGCGCTGCGCAAGGTCAAGGTTTACGAGGCATTTGTTGAAGGCGCCAAAGAGGGCTTCGACGTTGCCAAGAACCTGCTGCCGTATCTGGTAGCGATGTTGTGCGCGGTTGGCGTGCTGCGTGCCTCCGGCGCGTTGGACTTCGGCCTGGAAGGGATTCGCCACTTGGTGGCCTGGACCGGTATGGACACGCGCTTTGTCGACGCGTTGCCGACCGCGATGGTCAAGCCGTTCTCCGGCAGTGCCGCGCGGGCGATGCTGATTGAGACCATGCAAACACAAGGTGTCGACAGCTTCCCGGCGCTGGTGGCGGCGACGATTCAGGGCAGTACCGAAACCACCTTCTACGTGTTGGCGGTGTACTTCGGCTCGGTGGGCATTCAGCGGGCGCGGCATGCCGTGGGGTGTGCGTTGCTGGCGGAGTTCGCTGGTGTGGTGGCAGCGATTGCGGTGTGCTACTGGTTCTTTGGTTAAGGCCTGAATAGCTATCGGGAGCAAGCCCCCTCCCACAGTTGAACTGTGGATAACTTCAAGTGTGGGAGGGGCTTGCTCCCGCTATCGGGAGCAAACCTCTTCCCACAGTTGAACCGTGAATACCTTCACATGTGGGAGGGGGCTTGCTCCCGATGAGGGCATCACTGCTCAGGCGCTGTATTGCCCTGCTGCACCACCCACTCCACCACTTGCCGGTTCAACTGGTCCCCCGCCTGGCCAAAAGCAGCCACCACCGCCGGTACCTTGGTATCGCTCGCCTGCTGCTTCACCTCGAACCGCCGGCTGGCAATAATTCGCTGATCACTGCCGCGCACCAGCCGCGCATCCAGGCGAATCACCACCTCCACCGCATTGGCGCGGTACTCACTTTGAAACGCCTGCAACTGCCCGCCCAGTTCATAGTCGGCTTGCAGGTTGGTCTCGTCGGTACTCAGCAACGTCACCCGCCCATCGCGCTGGAAGCCGTCCATAAACCGATTACGCAACAGCACCGGCGACGGATCGCTCCAACGCGAATGTGCATAGCTGCTGATCAGGTCGCCATTGGGCACCACGGCAATGCGCGGGCTGTCGAGAAACTCGCTGGTCTGCGGCTTGCTCACGCGCAACGACCAGCTCACCGGCGCGCCGTGGGCGGTTGTTTGCGCCGACGTCAGGCGGTACACGTCGGACGGGTCGGGTTTGGGCAGGATCGAGCAGGCGCTGATCAGGGCCAGCGCCACCGGGGCGAGCATTTGGTAAGCACGCTTCATGGCGTGAACTCCTTGTTCTTGTCGCTGCCCAGCAAGTAACCGCTGGGGTTGGCTTCGAGGCGGCGAGAGATGGCGCGCAGCGAACCCAGGGTTTCGCGCAGTTCGCGCACTGCCGGCGCCAATTCGTTAAGGCCCTGCATGCCGCTGTTCACCGAGTCTTTGTTGTTGGTCAGCAAGGTGTTGATGGTTGCGGTGCTTTGCTGCAGCGATTTCATCGCCTGCTCGGCACTGCCAAAGGCTTGCTTGCCTTGGTCATTGAGCACGCCGTTGGCGTTGCGCATCAGCAGCGTGGTTTGCTCCAGCGCGGCGCTGGCCTGTTTGCTCACCTGCAGCAATTGCTGCATCACCACCTTGATGTCACCGCGCTGGTCGGCGATGGCGCCGGTGGTTTGTTGCAGGTTGTCCAGGGTATTACTCAGGCGCTCGACGTTCTCGCGCGAGAACATGTGGTTGGCGTTGTTCAGCAGCAGGTTGATGCTGGTCATCAGGTCGTTGCTGTTATTGAGCAGGCGCGCAATAGGCGATGGCGAGGCGATGATTTCCGGCAGGTTGCCGTCTTTGCCCACGAGTTCCGGGCTTTGCGGTGTACCCCCGCTGAGCTGGATGATCGAGGTGCCGGTGATGCCGGTCAGTGCAAGCTTGGCCTGCGTGTCTTGCTTGATCGGGGTTTGCCCGGCCAGGCGGATGCGCGCCAATACGCGGCGTGGGTCTTTGGGGTCCAGGCGCAGGCTGGTGACATCGCCCACCTTGATCCCGCTGTACTGCACCGAACTGCCCTGCGACAAGCCGCTGACCGCCTCGTTGAACACCACTTCATAATCCTGGAAGGCACTGTCGACGCTGGATTTGGCCAGCCACAGGCCGAACAGCATCGCGCCGACCACCACGATCACGCTGAACAGACCGATCATCACATGATGGGCGCGGGTTTCCATGTCATACCTCGTTAAGCGGTTGAGCGGCAGTCAATGCCGCGCGGCCCCGGGGGCCGTGGAAATATTCGTGAATCCAGGCGTCGTTGGTTTGCGACACAACATCGATGGCATCGGCCACCAGCACTTTTTTCTGCGCCAGCACCGCCACGCGGTCGGTGATGGTGTAAAGCGTGTCGAGGTCGTGGGTGACCAGAAACACGCTCAGGCCCAGTGCGTCGCGCAGGGTCAGGATCAGTTGGTCGAATTGCGCCGCGCCAATCGGGTCGAGGCCGGCGGTGGGTTCATCAAGAAACAGGATGTCCGGGTCCAAGGCCAGCGCGCGCGCCAGGGCCGCGCGTTTGATCATGCCGCCGGACAGCGAGGCCGGGTATTTATCCGCCGCCGACAGCGGCAACCCGGCCAGCGCCAGTTTGACCGCGGCCAAGTGCTCGGCGTCGGCGCGGCTGAGGCCGGCGTGTTCGATCAACGGCAGGGCGACGTTTTCGGTGACGGTCAGCGAGGAAAACAGCGCGCCCTTCTGAAACAGCACACCAAAGCGCCGCTCTACCAGCGAACGTTCGTGTTCCGGCAGGTTCGGCAGGTTCTTGCCGAACACCCGCACTTGGCCTTCGCTGGGGCGGCGCAGGCCGACGATGCTGCGCAGCAGCACTGACTTACCGCTGCCCGAGCCGCCGACCACTGCGAGAATCTCGCCTTTATACACATCCAGATCCAACTGCTCGTGCACGCTCTGGCTGCCAAAACGGTTGCACAGGCCGCGCACTTCAATCACCGCCTCGGCGGGCGCACGCTGTGGACGACTCACCAGCCCATCTCCATAAAGAACATCGCGGCGACCGCATCCAGCACGATCACCACAAAAATTGACTGCACCACGCTGGAGGTGGTGTGGGCGCCAACCGACTCGGCGCTGCCGCTGACCTTGAAGCCTTCGAGGCAGCCAATCGCGGCGATCAGGAAGGCGAACACCGGCGCTTTGAGCATGCCCACCAGAAAATGTTGCACGCCTATGTCCGATTGCAGCAGCGAGAGAAACATCGCCGGCGAAATATCCAGCGCGACGGCGCAGACCACGCCGCCGCCGACAATCCCCGAGAGCATGGCCAGAAAAGTCAGCATCGGCAGCGACACCAGCAGCGCCAAGACGCGCGGGAGCACCAGCAGCTCTATCGGATCGAGGCCGAGGGTGCGGATCGCGTCGATTTCTTCGTTGGCCTTCATCGAACCGATTTGTGCGGTAAACGCACTGGCGGTGCGGCCGGCGATCAGGATGGCGGTCAGCAGTACGCCGAACTCGCGCAGGAAAGAGAACGCCACCAGGTCGACGGTGAAAATAGTCGCGCCAAAGCTCTTGAGCACGGTGGCGCCGAGAAACGCCACCACAGCGCCGACCAGAAAGGTCAGCAACGCCACGATAGGCGCGGCATCCAGACCGGTTTGCTCAATGTGCGCGACCATCGGCGTCAGGCGCCAGCGCTTGGGACGCAAGATGCCACGCGCGAAGGTTTCAAGGATCAGCCCGATAAAACCGAGCAATTGCTTGCTGTCTTGCCAAACGGTGTCCACCGCGCGGCCGATGCGCGCGAGTAACTGGATGCCGACGGCTTCTTCCGGCGCTTTGTCCGGCACACAAAAATCATTCAGCGAGCGGTAAACGGTTTTGAGCAGCGAGCGGTCGGCGGTAGAAAGGCTGCAATCGGTCTGTTCGGCGGATTGCTCAATCCGGTCCGGGCCCAGCAGCTCGACCAGCAGCGACGCGCCAGCGGTATCCAGTGCGCCGAGGCCGTTGAGGTCGATGCGGGCGCCAGCGTCGTATTGGCCATCGAGCTTATCCGACAGCTTCTTCAGGTTGGCGTAGTGGGCAAGCGTCCAGTCGCCCGTAATCCGAAGTAACGGCGGGGCGGTCGTCGTATCCAGGTGAGCTGCGCCGGGCGTGCTGCTGGTGGTCATAAGCTCCGAGCTTGGTTGGCTGTCCACAATTGCTACGTAATAGCACGATACGGCTTACTTGGGGTTGTCGGTTTGTGCTGAATCAGTGACTTTAAAACGCAGCACGCCGATCACCTGACCGTCTTCGGTCAACACCCGCACCTGCCAGCGGCCTACCGCATCGGCGGGGAAGTTCTGCTTGTGGGTCCAGGCGCGGTAGCCTTCCTTGCGCCCGCCGTGGATGTCCAGGGCGATGCGGTCGACTTCTTTGCCATTGAATTTCCACACATGGTAAATCCGTTCATCCAGCCCGCGCGGGGCGTTGATCGCGGTGTAGGCGTACAGCCCGCCACTGCGCAACTGGGCGGCGTTGACTTCCCTGAGGTCGTCACCGGGTGTGCGGTCTTGCATCTGAGTGCTGATCGCCACTTCGGTCATCCACAGGGTCGCCGGCGGCACCCAACTGCGCAGCAACCAACCCGCGCAGCCAATGGCGGCGGTCACGCCCAGCAGCATTGCCCAGCCTTTAACACTGCGCAGCGGCAGGCTCACGGCCAGGCTCGGAATCGACAAGGCCATGGCCACGCCCAGCGCCAATTTGTAACTTTCGGCGGTGGTCAGGTGCAGGATGATCGGCAGCGCGGTGAGCAGCGCGGCGAACAACGTCAGGGTGTGCAGCGCCAGAAACAGCGAGCGTTTGGGTGCCAGCCACTTGTAGTACAGCGGGTCGGTAATCGACACCAGTGCCGCCGCGCCGAGCAGGCCGGTGAAAATCGATTGGCCGCTGTTCCATGTGGTGGTGACGAAAAAGAACGGCAGCACAAAAAACAGACTTTCCTGGTGGATCATCTGGGTGGCGTAGCGCAGCAGCGGTTCGGGGATTTCGCGTTTGAAGACTTTGGCGAACAGCTGGGTAAAGGCGTTTTCGAGCATCAGCCACAGCCAACTCACCAGCATGATCACGGCGATCCAGCTGGCCATGCCTTGCTGGCGGTCTACCAGAATGAAGCTGCACACACCCGAGATAAAACCGCCGAGTGCGATCACCCCTGGGTAGCGCTTGATCAGTACGAGGATGCGCTGGATAAGGGGCGGCAGGTTTGGCATTGGCGGTTCACAGTTGGTGTAGGAAAAAACCCAGACAGAATAGCGTCTTGGGCCGGTGTTCGGTGTTTCATTGCGCGACGCGTTTTCGGTAAAGCCGCACACCACCCAACAGCAGGGCGAGCAGCCCAAGCACAGCGGCGCCGATCCAGCTCAGGCTGTCGTAGCTCAACAGCGGTTTCTCGATGCGCCAATAGCCCTGCTGGTCAAACACTTGGCGCATGGCCTGGTTGGCCTGTTTCAAGCTTACGGCCTTGATGCGTTTGACCGGGTCGCTGAAATGGCCGTTGGCGTAATCGCCGGACGCGCTCCAATAATAATCGGCCAGCGCGCTGTTACCTTGAACCGCCCAAGCCTGGCGGGCGATGGCAGCCTGTTGCAGGCGGGCAAATACCGCCGGGTCAAGGCCGTTCTTGAGCAGTTGCGCCTTGAGGTCTTGCAGCACGTGCTCGGCTTCGGGCAGCGAGTCCCGCTCTAGGTCAGCATTCAGGCTGATGAAGCCGACGCCGCCCAGCACTTCACGCTCGCTCCATGGGCCGTAGGACAAACTGTGCGCGAGGCGCAATTGACGGTACAGCGCCCAGTCGAAGTAATCCTTGAGCAGGTCGTAGGTTTCATCGTGCTGCTCGTCCAGCACCGGCTCGGGGAACAGCCAGTGCAGCTTGGCGCTGTCACCAAGCCAGCCGTGGATCAGGTCGCGGTGAGTGGCGGCGGTGTGCTGGATCTCGGGCAGCGGCAGATGCTCGCTCGGCTCGACCGGCTCAAGCTGGCCATAGGTGCGTTCCAGATAGGCCGGCAGCAGTTTGTCGAGTTCGCCGACGATGATCAGGGTCATGTTGTTGGGCGCGTACCAATGTGTGCGCAGCGTGGCCAACTGCCCTCGGGTTAGCTGGCCAACCTCGGCGCGTTCGGCGCATTTGAGCCCCAATTCAACGGCCAGTTGGTTGCTGGCGTTGTGGCCGAGGTCTTGACGGTCGATCAGGCGTTGCAGGTGCGAGTAATGGCCGCCGTCTTCGCGCTCGACCACCCGCTTGGCGGCATTGATGTTGGCGTCGGTCAGCTCGGTACGGGTGATGATCGCCAGCAACAGGTCGAGCACTTTGCGCTGGTTTTGCGCCGGTGCCTCGATCACAAAAGTGGTGTCGGCGTTGCTGGTGTAGGCATTCCACTCACCGCCCAAGGCTTGCATGCGGTCTTCGAGGTCGCCTTCGCCGCCGCCGTCGATGCCGCTGAACAGCAAGTGTTCGAGCAGGTGCGGCAGTTCCTTTTCTTCGCAGGGGAAGTCATCCAGGCCCACACCCACCACCAGGCGGATAGCCACGTGCCCGCGCTCGGTGCCCGGTTTGAGCAGCAATTGCAGGCCGTTGGGCAAGCTGTAGCCCTCAACTTGCAAGCGGTCAAAGGCAATGGCGTGTGCCGAACCCAAAAGCAGGCAGGCGAATAACAGGCGACGCATAACAAGCTTCCTGGCGAATGGGGTCGGTTGTTAACTGACTTCGCTCGCCGTCGTACGTTCAGGGCGAATGGGTGATGTCGGTCATATCTTCAGCGGAGAGTGCGCCGGTGTCGAACGTTTCGAGTACCACGTAGGCACTGCTGCAGAACAGCGAGTTGAGGCGTTTCATATCGGCAATCAGTTCCAAATGCAGGGAACTGGTCTCCAGGCTCTGGACGATTTTGCGCTGCAGGCGGCTGACGTGCGCGTGGGCCAGGCGGCGCTCTTGAGCGCGGAAGCGGCGCTTCTCGCGCAGCAATTGCCGGGCGCTTTCCGGGTCGGCGCTGAGGAACACTGACAAGCCCAGGCGCAGGTTGGCGATCAGTTGAGTCTGCAGGTCGGCGAGTTCTTCCAGGCCGACTTCAGAGAACTGCCGACGCTGCGCGGTTTTTTGCTGCTGGACTTTACGCAGCATGCGCTCGATCAGGTCGCCGGCGAGTTTCAAGTTGATCGACAGTTCGATGATCTCGGCCCAGCGGCGGCTGTCATGCTCGCTGAGGTCTTCGCGGGGCATTTGCGCCAGGTAAAGTTTGATCGCGCTGTAGAGCGCCTCGACGTCATCGCTGAGGCTGCGCATGGCCTGGGTCATGGCGGTTTGCTTGCCGCGCAGCACTTCGAGCATCGCGCTGAGCATGTTGTCGATCAGGTCGCCCAGGCGCAGTGTTTCCCGCGCGGCGTTAGCCAGCGCAAGGCTCGGCGTGGCGAGGGCGGTGGGGTCCAGGTGGCGCGGCTTGGCTTTGCCGTTGGCCTCCGCTTGTTCCGGCAGCAGCCAGGCGCACAAGCGTGCCATTGGGCCGATGGTCGGCAGCAGGATCAGGCAGCGGCTGAGGTTGTAGAGCAAGTGGAAGCTAATCACCATGTCTTGGGCGCTGTAGTCCAAACCGTCCATCCAGCCGACAAGAGGGTCGAGGACCGGAATGATCAGCAACAGGCCGATCAGCTTGTACAACAGGCTGCCCAGCGCCACTTGCCGACCGGCGGCGTTTTGCATGCTTGTGCTGAGGAAGGCCAGCACACCGCTGCCGATGTTGGCGCCGATCACCAGGCCGATAGCCACGTGCAGGCCGATCACGCCGGCGCCGGCCAGGGTGGCTGTCAGCAGTACCGCGGCGAGGCTGGAGTAAGAAATCATCGCGAACAAGGCGCCGACCAAGGCATCCAGCAGGATGTCGCCGGTCAACGAGGCAAACAGCACCTTGACGCCTTGGGCATGGGTAATCGGCCCGGCGGCTTCGACGATCAATTGCAGCGCCAAAATGATCAGGCCGAGGCCGATGCCGACGCGGCCCATCTGCCCTGCCCGCGTCTGTTTGCGCGACAGGAAGAAAATCACCCCGAGAAAAATCAGCAACGGCGACAGCCACGACAAGTCGAACGTCAGTACGCGCGCCATCAACGCTGTACCCACATCGGCACCGAGCATGGTCGCCAGTGCGGGCGTTAGGCTCATCAGGCCCTGGCCGACAAACGAGGTCACCAGCATGGCGGTGGCGTTGCTGCTCTGCACCATGGCGGTGACCAGGATACCGGCGACAAATGCCAGCCAGCGCTTCGCCATGTTTTGCCCGATGACTTGGCGCAAGTTGGAACCGTAGACCCGCAAGATACCGGTTCGCACGATGTGCGTGCCCCAGATAAGCAGGGTCACGGCGGAAAGCAGGTTGAGCAAGGTCAGCATGCTCGGCCCTCCGTGGTGAATGCGCCCCAAGCGGGGCGAAGAAAAGTTGCCGCGTGCCGTTCTACCGCTGTACTTAAGCTGTAGTTGGCGGATGGGCTCTGCGCCAGCATCGCATAGCTAAAGTGGGGATTGAAACAAAACTGTCATGAAGATCGCTCCCCTCGCCGTGGGTGGGGATGCCTCCGGTGACGCTTTGGGTCAGCACTAGGCGCAAAAAAAGGGGCTTATAAAAAGCCCCTTTGGTCTGGCTTGGGTTTATTGACCGCGAACATCCTTGCGCAGTTTCACCGGGTCTTGCTGTTTCTTGTTTTTCGCCCTGGCGGTGCGCATCTTGATGTTGATCGCCTCTACGGCCAGCGAGAAGGCCATGGCGAAGTAGACGTAGCCTTTTGGCACGTGCACATCAAAGGATTCGGCGATCAACACCGTACCGACCACGAGCAGGAATGACAGCGCGAGCATTTTCAGCGACGGGTGCTTGTCGATGAATTCGCTGATGGTGCCGGCGGCCAGCATCATCACCAGTACGGCCACGATGATCGCGGCGATCATCACCGGTACATGCGAAACCATGCCGACCGCTGTGATCACCGAGTCGAGCGAGAACACGATGTCGATGATCGCGATCTGAATGATGGTGTAGATGAACTTGCCGCCCTTGCCGCCTGGCTCTTCGTTGGCTTCGTCTTCACCTTCCAGGGCGTGGTACATCTCTTGGGAGCTTTTCCACAGCAGGAACAGACCACCGAAGAACAGGATCAAGTCGCGACCGGAAATACCCTGGCCGACTACCACGAACAGGTCGTTGGTCAGTTGCATGACCCACGTGATCGACAGCAGTAACAGGATTCGCGTGACCATCGCCAGCGCCAAGCCGAAGATCCGGGTACGCGCCTGCATTGCCTTGGGCATGCGGCTGACCAGGATCGAAATCATGATGATGTTATCGATGCCCAAGACGATTTCGAGGGCTGTCAGAGTGAAGAAGGCAATCCAGATCTCCGGATTGGTGAGCCATTCCATGTGTAGTCCTTAGAACAAATGTTAAACCGCGCGTGCTGCCACGCCGCGCGGTGAGTGGGTACGATTACAGCGTGCTGAACAGCGGAAAAATCCCCATCAGCAGTGCAGCAACCAGTATGCACAGGCATACCAGCACCGCCCATTTCAGCGTAAAGCGTTGGTGGTCGCCAAATTCTATACCGGCCAGCGCCACCAACAAGTAGGTCGAGGGAACCAGCGGGCTGAGCAAGTGCACGGGTTGACCGACGATGGACGCGCGCGCCATCTCTACAGCGCTGATGCCGTAGTGGCTGGCCGCTTCGGCGAGTACGGGCAGTACGCCGTAGTAGAACGCATCGTTGGACATGAAAAAGGTAAACGGCATGCTCACCAGTGCGGTGATCACGGCCAGGTACGGGCCCAGTGCTTCAGGGATGACGGCCAGCAGGCTTTTGGACATGGCGTCGACCATGCCGGTGCCCGACAGAATGCCGGTGAAAATACCCGCGGCGAAGATCAAGCCAACCACCGCCAGGACGCTGCCGGCGTGGGCGGCGACGCGGTCTTTTTGCTGTTGCAGGCACGGGTAGTTAACGATCATCGCAATACTGAACGCCACCATGAACAGTACCGGCAGCGGCAGCAACCCGGCGATCAGGGTGCACATCAGGGCCAGGGTCAGGGCGCCGTTGAACCAGATCAACTTCGGACGGCGCGCATCCGGGTACTGCGAGACGCTGATTTCGCTGTGGTCAATTTCGTCGCCTTGCAGGTGCAGCTCACCCAAGCGTGCACGTTCACGCTTGCCGTACATATAGGCGATCGCCAGGATCGCCAGCACGCCTGCGGCCATCGCCGGGATCATCGGTACAAAGATGTCCGACGGGTCTACATGCAGCGCGCTTGCGGCCCGCGCGGTCGGCCCGCCCCACGGGGTCATGTTCATCACGCCACCGGCCAGAATAATCAGGCCGGCCATGATCCGTGGGCTCATGCCGATGCGCTTGTACAGCGGCAGCATGGCAGCCACGCAGATCATGTAGGTGGTGGCGCCGTCACCGTCGAGGGAAACCACCAGCGCCAGTACGGCAGTGCCGACCGAGACTTTCAGCGGGTCGCCCTTGACCATCTTGAGGATCTTGCGCACGGCCGGGTCGAACAGGCCGGAGTCGATCATCAGGGCAAAGTAGAGAATGGCGAACATCAGCATCACGCCGGTCGGCGCAAGCTTGGTGATGCCTTCGAGCATCATCGGGCCGATCTTCGGTGCGAAACCGCCGAACAGCGCGAACAGGATCGGCACTATGATCAGGGCGATCAGCGCAGACAAGCGCTTGGTCATGATCAGGAACATGAACGTGATGACCATGGCAAAGCCAAGGAAAGTCAGCATAGGAGTACTCCAGGCGTAGCGCGGCTAAGGAATGGCGAACCGAAATGCGGGTCAGCGCAGAACGAAAGGCACGAGGCGTACGGGCGGAGTTGGGGCAAGCAGGCGGGTTGTCGCAGACATCAGGGATCACCATTGTTGTTGTTAAAAGCCGGTCTTTTGCCGGTAGTGGGGCGATCCTAGACGTGGAAGCTTTCAGCCAGCTTTCGCTGGCAAGCAGATGTTGAGAGGTTTTTCCGTTTTTCTGTCGGAAAAATCAGGGCAGCTCCAAACCACCGGCGGCTTTGTGCAGTGCCCGTAGATGCTCGCCCACCTGTTTGAGGTTGGCTTCGCAGGCGGCAATTTCGGCAGCGCGGGAAGGCTCCAGCAGCACCCTCACCTCTTTATCCAGTTCGCCGCTCAGCGATTGCAACTGCTTCTGGCGCTCGGCGCTTTCGGATTCCAGGCGCTTGGATTCCGAAGGTTGCGGCAGGCCGTATCCGCTACTGCCAAGCAATTCCGCCGGGCGGCTGAGGAAGCCGCTGTTGGCGAGGATCTGTTGCAGCGTCTTGTTGGCCTTTTCCATGCCGCCGTTTTTCAGCTCTCGGGCACCCAGGTAACGCTGTTTGACTTCGTCTTGGGCCAGCATCAGTTGCTTGCGATAGCTGGCCTGTTCCAGCAGCAGCAACGCGGCGCTGGTGCGCAGGTCGGCCTGGCTGAACCATTGGCGGCGCTCCTCTGCGCTGAGCGACAACCAGTCTTCGACCTGGGTTTGCTTGATCGGCAGGTGTTTGCGCAACACCTCGAACATCGCCTGGTAGCGCTCACGGAACGAGTCGAAGTGATAACCCCGGCGCAGCGCTTCGCGTTTGTCATTGAGTACGCTGGTGTCAGCCAGCCCGCGTGCGGCGAGCACTTCCAGCAAACCGTTGGGGGTGATGTTATCCAGGCCGGTGAGCTGTGGATTGGCGCTGCCACTGCGCAACAGTTTCAGGCTCTCTACCGCGCAGTTGTTGGAGATGAAAAAGTAATTGCCGTCGTAGCTCCAGTGCATTTCGGCGGCGTGTTCCACGGTGTCGTTGATTTCTTGGCGCGTCAGCTTCAACGGCACAGACGCCAGGCCGCGCAATTCGGTCTTGGTGTACTCGTCGATCACTTGGGCCAGCGGCAGTACGAACAGCCGCGACGGGTATTTGCCGACCAGGCCGTCCCAACTCGACAGCTGTACGTCGCCGACGAACGCGCGGTAAGACAGCACCAAGTGTTGGTCCAGGTCCAGCCGACAATCGGGGCCGCGTGGGCGGCCCGGCGCGCAAATCACCAGGCGCAGCATGCTGTGGCCCCAGCGGCTCACCAGGTTCTGGTTGGCTTCGGCCAGCAGGTAGTCGATTTCATACACCCGCTCCGGGTCGATATGGCCCAGCGGGGTTTTGGCGAAATCGTTGCCTGCATTGAGAAACGCGTAGGTCTTGGCGCACGTGTCTTGCTCTGGCGGTGCCCAGCCGAAGTGTTCCTTGTAGTAGCGAAACAGTGCGGGTCGGCGGCAGGCGTAGCTCGGGTCGAGCAGGAAGTACTCCATGTTGACCGCCACGAACTCCAGCGGGCTGGTGGTTTCGTAGATGTCCGGGCTGCGTACGACCTGATTGTTGTGCTGCTCGCGCTCACCGCGGCGGCCGACGTATTGCGGCCAACCGGCAAGGTCGAGCAAGCGTGGGTCGTCACTCAAGGTAAAGCGGCGGTCATTTTGGCCACGGCATTGATCGGGCAGGCCAATCAAGCCAGTGATGTTGTTCTGGCGGCTGCAGCGCTGGATCAGTGCGCGGTCGTCTTTGGACCACAGGCGCGCACGGTCATAAATGTGGGTCAGTTCATGCAGCACAGTGGCGAGCATTTCGCGGCGTACGGTGCCGTGGGGGCGGTTGGTTTTTTGGGTGGCGGCGCTGCCGTCGGTCAAGCTTTCGAGCAGGTTTTGGTTGAGGTCCAGCTCAGACACCAGTGACGCCTGGCCGTAAGCGTTTTCGGGCATCTTGTCGGTCCAGCCGACATCGATTCGACGGTCGAGCTGCTCGACAAAGCGCGGCGGCAAAGCGCGCATCGCTTCATCAAGCAACGCCTGGCTGGCCTGTTGTTGGGCCGGGCTCAAGCCATCGGTCTTGAGCCGCAGTTGCAGGCTGGCCTGGGCTGCGCTTGCACAGAGCAGCACAGTGGCGGCCAGTAGCCAGGCGACCAGGCGCCTCACAGTGCGAGGATAGCTTCGGCCAGGGTCTGGTCGCTGGCATCGCGGGCTTCCGGCACGCGGGTGCGCAAGGTGTCGAAGGCGGCTTCCAGTTGCGCACCACGGATGTCGCCATTGGTGGCGACGAAGCTGGCAGCGTCATCGTGGGCTTCGCGCACGATTTTGGAGTCGCGGATGGACGTGGTGGTGTCTGAGGTGAAGTCAATGGTGCGGGCCGAAGCACGTACAACAATGTTACTGGTGGCCTTGAGGGTTTGCGCGTGGGCAACATCGGCCAACAACAGCAGGCCGAGAGCGGCGGCGATCAGCGGGCTACGCATGGACTAACTCCAAAATACAAAGATGGTTATTGGACGAGAATTGCTTGCGCCAGTTCACGGTCACTGGCGTTAAGTTTTGGCCGGGTGCGGCGCAGGTAATCCAGCGCGGATTCCAGGCGTGCTCCCCGCCATTGGCCGTCAGTGGCAATAAAAGCGGCAGCGTCATCCTGGGCGGCCAGTACCATTTTTCTGTCAAACGGCGCGGAGGTCACTTTGCTGGTGGCGTAGGCACTGATGACAGTGCTCTGAGTGCTCACGTCAAAGGCTTGCGCCCAAGGTGACCAGCAGGCTGAAAACAGCGCGGGAACGATCAACAGGCGGTATGAAAAAGCCATGGGACTCGACAACTGAAAGCGAGCGCCAAGGCTAGCGCAATGCCCGGGCGAGAGCCAGCGCCGACACATTTGGAAGCGACTGGCGCTTCCAAATGTAGAACAGCCGTCAGATGGTCAGAATGGCCTGGGCCAGTTGTGCGTCAGTGGCAGCGTTCAGTTGCGGCGCTTGTTGGCGGATCTGCGCCAGGGCGCTTTCCAGTTTCACGCCACGGATCGCGCCTTCGCTGGCAACAAAACTTGCAGCGTCGTCACGGGCAGCCTGTACGACTTTATTGTCGCGCAGGGAAGACGTGGCATCCGAGCTGGCGTCGGAAGTGGCTTTCAATGCGCCGACGATCGAATCGGTGGTCACGATAAAGCTGCTCGCGTTGGCATTGGCAGCCAAGGCGAACAAGGCAGCAGTACTTAACAGGCGAAGACGGGACATGGGATGACTCCTGTAGATGAACAGATAAAGCGGCGCAAAGCGGCCACTGTGAAACCGACATTGTTGCTGTTAGGCATCAGACGCCCGTTCTACAAGGTTCGCCACGTAGTGGAGCGATCTTAAGCCGCAGTTCATCGGTTCGGGAAGACCCTGACCGTTCAGTTTCGCCAGAACGGCCCGGATCTCAAATTGTACCGCCTGACCGAGATATTTATTTAACTGTACTGGTTTATTGAAAGGCTGCGGTTTTGCGCACGAAAAGCTGAATCGCAGAAGCAACAAAGCCCGCCTCCGGTTACCCGGGGCGGGCTTTGTTTTTACAATTCAAGTTGCTGGCGGTGGACCCGGTGGGTCAGGGCCAGCGGGCGCTCATTAGCGCCAGAACGGCTTGCTCAGCTCTTCGTAGCGTTGAGCTTCGCTGATACCGGCGTCAGCCAGCAGACGCGAATCCAGACGAGCCAATTGATGGCGGCTGGAGATGCGGCGCTGCCACAACATCAGGTTGGCAATAACGCGCAAAGGCATGGAAGCCTGGGTGTTTACAGCTTTTTCTTCAAAGAACAGATCGGAACTGAGTGTACGTTCCATGGTGACATCCTTCCGCTTGTGGCGGGATTAGGTAGTGGTTTAACTGATGCCAATGATCCTCCTCCGGCACAAGACTCACTAGATACAGTTCACCTGTATTGTGCGAGGCCAGTTAGCTGTTTATAAGGGCTGTACTGTACGGAAATGGGGCAACTGTACCTGTCTGCACTGAAAGTGTGCAAAATTGGCTTTTCTGGCAGATTGCGTAGGGTATTTCGGTAGGAAACTACCGGTACAGCAGTACAGTTTTTTACGGAAGTGCCATTGAAACAGGCGGGCTGATGAAACTGTATCTGCATCAGCCCGAATCTGTATCAATCAGGCCTTGAGCATATGCCCGGTTTCTTCCAGGTTAATGTGCCAACTGAGCGCTTCGCGCAGGATGTGCGGGGTGTGCCCGCCGATGGCGCAAGCGGTTTCGAAGTAGGTGTTCAGCGCATCGCGGTACGCCGGGTGCACACAGTTGTCGATGATCACCCGTGCGCGTTCACGCGGTGCGAGGCCACGCAGGTCGGCCAGGCCGACTTCGGTGACCAGAATATCGACGTCATGCTCGGTGTGGTCCACATGGCTGACCATCGGCACTACGCTGGAGATCGCGCCGCCCTTGGCAATCGACTTGGTGACGAAGATCGCCAGGTGCGCATTGCGCGCGAAGTCCCCCGAGCCGCCAATGCCGTTCATCATCCGCGTACCGCAGACATGCGTGGAGTTGACGTTGCCGTAAATGTCGAATTCAAGCGCGGTGTTGATACCGATAATCCCCAGGCGGCGCACCACTTCAGGGTGGTTGGAGATCTCCTGCGGGCGCAGTACCAGTTTGTCCTTGTAGTGTTCCAGGTTGCCGAATACGTCGGCATTGCGCCGCTCGGACAAGGTGATCGAACTGCCGGAGGCAAAGCTCAGCTTGCCGGCGTCGATCAGGTCGAACGTCGAATCCTGCAGCACTTCCGAGTACATGGTCAGGTCTTCGAACGGCGAATCGATCAGGCCGCACATGACCGCGTTGGCGATGTTGCCGATCCCGGCCTGCAGCGGGCCAAGCTTGTTGGTCATGCGGCCAGCGTCGACTTCCTGTTTGAGGAAGTTGATCAGGTGGTTGGCGATGCCCTGGGTATCAGCGTCAGGCGGCGTGACGGTGGAGGCCGAGTCGGCCTGGTTGGTGATCACAATGGCGACGATCTTTTCCGGCGGAATCGGAATCGCGGTGCTGCCAATCCGGTCGTCGACTTTAACCAGCGGGATCGGCGTGCGAGTCGGCCGGTAAGTCGGTATATAAATGTCGTGCAGCCCTTCCAGGTTCGGGTTGTGCGCCAGGTTGATCTCGATGATCACTTGCTTGGCGAAGATCGCGAAACTGGCCGAGTTGCCCACGGAGGTGGTCGGCACGATATGCCCTTGTTCGGTGATCGCGATCGCTTCGATCACCGCAATGTCCGGCAACTTGAGCTGGTTGTTGCGCAGTTGCTCAACGGTTTCCGACAAATGCTGGTCGATAAACATCACTTGGCCCGCGTTGATCGCCTTGCGCAGGGTGCTGTCGACCTGGAACGGCATGCGTCGGGACAGCACGCCGGCTTCGGTCAGTTGCTTGTCCAGGTCATTGCCCAGGCTGGCGCCGGTCATCAGGGTGATTTTCAGCGGCGAGGTCTTGGCGCGTTCGGCCAGGGCGTGGGGCACGGCCTTGGCTTCACCGGCACGGGTGAAGCCGCTCATGCCGACGGTCATACCGTCCTCGATCAGTGCGGCGGCGTCTGCCGCGCTCATGACCTTGTTCAACAACGAAGGCAAGCGGATACGATCACGGTACATGGATTGTTATCTCGGGCTACGGAAGCAAGGTGCGCAGTTTAGTGATTTCAAAAAGTTTCGGCGCGCTACCATGGTCGAATGCCATGCAGCGATTTAGAGCCTTTGGTCGGGTTTCATGCGCTCATAAAAAACCCCAGCCTACGCGAGGCCGGGGTTCAGGGTATTGCGCTGGCGCAGTATTATTCGACGGCTTTGACCATGTCTTCGATGACCTTTTTGGCATCACCGAAGACCATCATGGTCTTGTCCAGGTAGAACAACTCGTTGTCCAGGCCCGCATAGCCGCTGGCCATCGAGCGCTTGTTGACGATGATGGTCTTGGCCTTGAAGGCTTCCAGAATCGGCATGCCGGCGATCGGCGAGTTCGGGTCGTTCTTGGCGGCCGGGTTGACCACATCGTTGGCGCCCAGCACCAGCACCACGTCGGCCTGGCCGAACTCGGAGTTGATGTCTTCCATTTCGAATACTTGGTCGTAAGGCACTTCCGCCTCGGCCAGCAGCACGTTCATGTGCCCGGGCATGCGGCCAGCCACGGGGTGGATCGCGTACTTAACGGTTACGCCGTGGTGGGTCAGCTTTTCGGTCAGCTCTTTAAGCGCGTGCTGCGCCCTGGCCACGGCCAAGCCATAGCCCGGCACGATGATCACCGTGTCAGCGTTGGTCAGCAGGAAGGTCGCATCGTCGGCAGAGCCGGACTTCACCGGGCGGGCTTCTTTCGAGCCTGCAGCAGCGGTTGCATCGGCAGTGTTGCCGAAACCACCGAGCAGCACATTAAAGAAGGAGCGGTTCATCGCCTTGCACATGATGTACGAGAGGATCGCGCCGCTGGAGCCGACCAGCGAGCCTGCGATGATCAGCATCGAGTTATTCAGCGAGAAGCCGATACCTGCCGCCGCCCAGCCGGAATAGCTGTTAAGCATCGAGACGACCACCGGCATGTCGGCGCCGCCAATCGGGATGATGATCAGCACGCCGAGTACGAAGGCCAGCGCCAGCATCAAGGCGAAGGCGCTGAGGTTGCCGGTGAACATGAACGCAAGGCCCAGGCCCAGCGTTGCCAGGCCAAGCACCAGGTTCAGTTTGTGTTGCCCGCCGAACTGTACCGGTGCGCCCTGGAACAGACGAAACGTGTACTTGCCCGACAGTTTGCCAAAGGCGATCACCGAGCCGGAGAAGGTAATGGCACCGATCGCGGCGCCGAGGAACAGCTCCAGGCGGTTACCGGCAGGGATCGAATCACCCAGGTGTTTGACGATGCCCAACGATTGCGGCTCAACCACCGCTGCGATGGCGATGAATACCGCCGCCAAGCCGATCATGCTGTGCATGAACGCCACCAGCTCCGGCATTTTGGTCATTTCAACGCGCTTGGCCATGATCGAGCCCGCGGTGCCGCCGATCAGCAGGCCGACAATCACGTAGCCGATGCCGGCGGTTGCAAGCTCGGCGCCGAGCTTATAGATGAGGCCCACGGTAGTCAGCACGGCCAGCGCCATGCCGAGCATGCCGAACAGGTTGCCGCGTCGCGACGTGGTGGGGTGCGACAGGCCTTTGAGGGCCTGGATGAAGCAGATCGACGCGATCAAGTAGAGCGTCGTAACCAGATTCATGCTCATTACTTCGGCGCCTCTTCTTTTACTTTCGGGGCTTTCTTCTTGAACATCTCAAGCATCCTGCGGGTCACCAGGAAGCCACCGAACACGTTGACCGCCGCCAGCGCCACGGCCAGGGTGCCCATGGTTTTACCCAGCGGCGTAACGGTGAGGGCTGCCGCCAGCATGGCGCCGACGATCACGATTGCCGAAATAGCGTTGGTCACTGCCATCAATGGGGTGTGCAGTGCAGGTGTGACGTTCCAGACCACGTGATAACCGACATAAATCGCCAGTACAAAGATGATCAGGTTGTAGATACCGGGGGAGATAAGCTCTTCCATCGTCTGAATCCTTGTTTAGGCGTTTTTGCGGATGACTTGGCCGTCGCGGCACATCAGGCACGCGGCGACGATGTCGTCTTCAAGGTTGATTTCAAACTGCCCTTCCTGGTTAAACACCAGCTTGAGGAAGTCCAGCAGGTTGCGCGCATACAAGGCCGACGCGTCGGCGGCTACAGCGCCCGCCAGGTTGGTAGGGCCGCAAATGATGACGCCGTTTTCCACCACCACTTGGTCAGCGACGGTCAGCGGGCAGTTGCCGCCCTGCGCCGCCGCGAGGTCGATGACGACTGAGCCGGGTTTCATCTGCGCAACGGTGTCGGCGCTGAGCAAGGTCGGCGCTTTACGGCCGGGGATCAGCGCGGTAGTGATGACGATGTCGGCTTGCTTGGCGCGTTCGTGCACGGCCAGGGCTTGGCGTTGCATCCAGCTGGCCGGCATCGGGCGCGCATAACCACCGACGCCGACGGCGCATTCACGTTCTTCATCGGTTTCGTACGGCACGTCGACGAACTTGGCGCCAAGCGATTCGATTTGCTCTTTTACGGCGGGGCGAACGTCGGACGCTTCGATCACCGCACCCAGACGTTTCGCCGTGGCGATGGCCTGCAAGCCCGCAACGCCTGCGCCGAGAACCAGCACCCGAGCGGCTTTGACGGTGCCCGCGGCGGTCATCAACATCGGCATGAAGCGTGGGTAGTGATGGGCTGCCAGCAGCACCGCTTTATAGCCGGCGATGTTCGCCTGAGACGACAGTACGTCGAGGCTCTGGGCGCGCGACGTGCGCGGTGCAGCTTCCAGTGCGAAGGCGGTGATGCCGCACTCGGCCAGCTTGGCAATGGTCTCGTTGCTGAACGGGTTGAGCATGCCCACCACGACGCTGCCGCTTTTGATCAGCGCAAGCTCGCTGTCACTGGGGGCAACCACCTTCAGAATCAGCTCGGCGCCAAACGCATCGCCCGCACTGCCAAGGGTTGCGCCAGCGGTTGCATAGGCACTGTCGACGATGCTGGCGTTAAGGCCTGCGCCGTTTTGTACCGTGACCTTGTGGCCCTGGCCGATCAGCTTCTTGATGGTTTCCGGGGTGGCAGCTACCCGCGTTTCACCGGTCTGGGTTTCGAGAGGAACACCAATGTGCACGTCAAATCTCCTGCATGATCTTTTTGCTTTGATTTTGTAAAAAGGCCAGTGCACCGCGAGTGGCGCAACTGGGGCGGCCGATCAGCACGACCCCGCTGAAATGACAGCGGGGCGCGGCATTTTGCAGGCGAACTTTACGGCCTTCAAGAGATTATGACGGGTGACGAAAAATTAACTACAAGTCACCCTGTGACTGATTGTCGCAATACACAGCAATAAACCCTTCTAATACAGGTGGTTAAAGGGTTAAAACAGTGTTAAGTCGCGCTTTTGATTTCTCGCGTGAATAACCGTACATGGATCGGTAATAGTCCCTGCAGCCCCTGATAGTCGTGGCTTGCAGTTCGATTTTTAGCTTCTTCGCACAATCCATAAAAAGCGACATATACGTATATCTGTAGGATTTTTATGTAGCTGACTACAAGGTCAGTAAATTGGAATCGGCCTTTAAATATGGGGGCTGTAGCGCTGTGATTGGTCGATCAGCCAATCCCTGAAAGCGTGTAATGACGCGGATTCGACTTTTCTCTCGGGAATTATCAGGTAATAAGCCTTCGAGCTGCTCAGCGCTTCTTGGCTCGCGATTACCAGCCGGCGCTCGTTCAGTTCGCGTTGAATCAGGAACGGCGGGATCAGTGCAATGCCCATGTCGTGCATGGCTGCTTGGGACAGCATTGAGAATAGCTCGTAACGAGGGCCTGTCATGTCGCGGGGCACGCTGAGCTGCTGGGCGTTGAACCATTGGCGCCACGCATAAGGGCGGGTGGTTTGCTGCAGCAGTGGCAGTTCCGCGATGGCCTGCGGGCTGAAGTGCGTGCGGCTGCCGAGCAGGGTCGGGCTGCACACTGGAAGCGGGTTTTCGCCCATCAGCCTGTGGGATTCGGTACCCGACCAATCGGCATCGCCAAAGTAGATTGCTGCGTCGAATTCGGTATCGGCAAATAGAAAGGGTCGCGTGCGGTTGGTGAGGTTGACCGTCACTTCCGGGTGTCGGCATTGAAAGTCCTTGAGGCGCGGGATCAACCATTGCGTGCCAAAGGTTGGCACCACTGCCAGTTCGATCACGTTGGCGCCCTGCTGCCCCATGACCGACAAAGTGTCGCGCTCCACGGCGTCCAGTTGCATGGCGACGCGACGGCTATAGGACAGCCCTGCTTCCGTCAGCTTTACCCCGCGTCGCGAGCGCCGAAACAGCTCGACACTTAAAAATTCCTCAAGGCTCGCAATTTGTCGGCAGATCGCACCTTGGGTGATGGAAAGCTCAAGCGCCGCCTTGGTAAAGCTCTCGTGGCGAGCCGCCGCTTCAAAACTGACCAGGGCGGTGGTGCTGGGGATTTTTCTGCGCATATACGTTGTACTCACATATAAAGCGCGTCTGCGCCCTTCTCGGTGGTTTCGGAGTGAGAAATTAGCACAACCTTATGCACAAACCTCGTTTGCCCTTGTCGCCCGCGCCGCCTAGGCTGCATCCACGACTTCTGATTTTTCCCGCGAGGACTTATTCATGGCTGGCAAGGCAAGCTTCAACTGGATTGATCCACTGTTGCTCGATCAGCAGCTCACCGAAGAAGAACGCATGGTGCGCGACAGCGCTGAGCAATTCGCCCAGGACAAGCTGGCCCCGCGTGTGCTCGAAGCCTTCCGCCATGAACAGACCGACCCGGCGATTTTCCGTGAGATGGGCGAGACCGGCTTGCTGGGTGCGATGATCCCCGAGCAGTACGGTGGCAGTGGCTTGAGTTACGTCAGCTATGGGTTGATTGCGCGTGAGATCGAGCGTGTCGACTCCGGCTATCGCTCAATGATGAGCGTGCAGTCTTCATTGGTCATGGTGCCTATCAACGAATTCGGCACCGAGGCGCAAAAGCAGAAGTACCTGCCCAAGCTGGCGTCTGGTGAATGGATCGGCTGCTTCGGCCTGACCGAGCCGGACCACGGCTCCGACCCTGGCGCGATGATCACGCGTGCGCGCTCGGTGGACGGCGGCTACAGCCTGACCGGCGTGAAGATGTGGATCACCAACAGCCCGATCGCAGATGTGTTTGTGGTGTGGGGCAAGGACGATGCCGGCGATATTCGCGGTTTTATCCTGGAGAAAGGCTGGAAAGGTCTGAGCGCTCCTGCGATTCACGGCAAGGTCGGCCTGCGCGCCTCGATTACCGGTGAAATCGTCATGGACAACGTGTTTGTGCCGCAAGAGAACATCTTCCCGGATGTGCGTGGTTTGAAAGGCCCGTTCACCTGCCTTAACTCGGCGCGTTATGGCATCTCTTGGGGCGCGCTGGGTGCTGCTGAGTTCTGCTGGCACACCGCGCGCCAGTACACGCTTGATCGCAAGCAGTTCGGCCGCCCATTGGCAGCCACTCAATTGATCCAGAAGAAACTGGCCGACATGCAAACCGAGATCACGCTGGCCTTGCAAGGTTGCCTGCGCCTGGGCCGCATGAAGGACGAAGGGACGGCTGCGGTTGAAATTACGTCGATCATGAAGCGCAACTCGTGCGGCAAGTCCCTCGACATCGCGCGTATGGCGCGCGACATGCTGGGGGGTAACGGCATCTCGGACGAGTACGGCGTGGCGCGTCACCTGGTCAACCTGGAAGTGGTCAACACCTATGAGGGCACTCATGACGTGCACGCGTTGATTCTTGGCCGCGCGCAAACCGGTCTTCAAGCGTTCTATTAATAGGAGCACGGCATGGGCGCGCTTTCACATCTGCGGGTGCTGGACCTATCGCGAGTACTGGCGGGCCCTTGGGCCGGGCAGATCCTGGCGGACCTGGGTGCGGAGGTCATCAAGGTCGAGCGGCCGGGTAATGGTGATGACACACGTGCATGGGGCCCGCCTTTCCTTAAGGACGCCTACGGCGAGAACACCAGTGAGGCTGCGTATTACCTGTCGGCCAACCGTAACAAGGAGTCGGTGACCATCGACTTCACGCGACCGGAAGGCCAAAAACTGGTGCGCGACCTGGCGGCCAAGTCCGACATCCTGATCGAGAACTTCAAGGTAGGTGGGCTGGCGGCGTATGGGCTGGACTATGAGTCGCTCAAGGAGATCAACCCGCAGTTGATCTACTGCTCTATTACGGGCTTTGGTCAGACAGGGCCTTACGCGTCTCGCGCGGGTTACGACTTTATGATTCAAGGGCTGGGTGGGCTGATGAGCCTGACCGGTCGCCCAGAGGGTGAAGACGGTGCCGGGCCGGTCAAGGTGGGTGTGGCGTTGACCGACATCTTGACGGGGCTTTACTCGACCGTGGCGATCCTCGCGGCGCTGGCGCACCGGGATCACGACGGTGGTGGTCAGCATATCGACATGGCCTTGTTGGATGTACAGGTGGCGTGTTTGGCTAACCAGGCGATGAATTACCTGACGACGGGTGTGTCGCCGAAGCGCTTGGGTAACGCTCACCCGAATATCGTGCCTTATCAGGATTTCCCCACGGCTGATGGTGACTTCATCCTCACCGTCGGTAATGACGGGCAGTTTCGCAAGTTTGCCGAGGTGGCCGGGCAGCCGCAGTGGGCTGATGACCCGCGCTTTGCGACTAACAAGGTGCGGGTGGCTAACCGTGCAGAGCTGATCCCGCTGATTCGTCAGGCAACAGTCTTCAAAACCACGGCTGAGTGGGTCTCGCAGTTGGAGCGAGTGGGTGTGCCGTGTGGGCCTATCAATGACCTGGCGCAAGTGTTCGCCGACCCTCAGGTCAAGGCGCGTGGGTTGGCGATGGCATTGCCGCATGCATTGGCGGGGCTGGTGCCTCAGGTGGCCAGCCCGATACGGCTGTCCAAAACCCCGGTTGAGTACCGTAGCGCGCCGCCTCTATTAGGCGAGCATACGGCTCAAGTGCTGCAAAGTCTGCTGGGTTTGGCGCCGGCGCAGGTGGCTGCTTTAAAAGCAGCGGGCGTTATCTGAGCGTTCCCTTCTATATAGAGAGCGTTAAGGGCGCTATTTAGGTTGTTTTTTAATCAATCCTGACTAATTGATAGAAAAGCAAAATTAACGGTTGACGGCAGATTCTGGACGTCTATAATTCGCCCCACTTCCGGCGCAGTCGAAACGGAAAACTCCTTGGTAAACAAAGAGTTATGCGAGATTCGACAGCGAGTTGCTTCAGTTCATCGAAGCCCAGAAGGAGTTGGTAGGGCGGTGTTGTTTGGCTCTATTAACGTTTCGATCTTCTCGGTCGAAAGCGGAGAAAAAGAGGTGTTGACAGCAGCGTGTAACGCTGTAG
>NZ_JBLZPT010000014.1:35964-132776 GCF_049199985.1 Pseudomonas kitaguniensis | reverse complement strand
CAGTAGTGAAACGATGCATCGCCGATGGTAGTGTGGGGTTTCCCCATGTGAGAGTAGGTCATCGTCAAGATTAAATTCCAGAACCCCTGTTTGCTAACGCAAACAGGGGTTTTGTTTTGGGCGGTCGAAAAGTGAGTGAGGCGCTTTGCCGCTTCCTTCAATGCTAAATCCCTGCCTTTCTATGCAATGGCCTTGTGCATGGCTATCATGCGGGCCTCATTGTGAGGCGATACTTGCATGCTGACGTTGTTAAAACTTCTAAAAGACGGCCGATTCCATTCCGGAGAAGCACTGGGTGCCGCATTGGGTGTTAGTCGCAGTGCTGTCTGGAAGCAGCTCCAGCACCTTGAGGCAGAGTTGAATTTACCCATCCATAAAGTCCGTGGCCGTGGGTACCAGTTAGCGTCGCCTCTGACGCTGTTGAATGCTGAAGAAATTGCGCTGCATACGCCTGATTTGGGCTGGCCTGTTCATATCTCAGACTCCATTGATTCCACCAATGCCCAGGCGTTGCGCTTGGTTGAGGCTGACTGTGTTGCGCCATTCCTGGTGCTGGCCGAGCAGCAAACAGCGGGCAGGGGGCGACGGGGCCGCAAGTGGGTGAGCCCCTTTGCGCAGAATGTGTATTACAGCCTTGTATTGCGTGTTGAGGGTGGTCTGCGCCAACTGGAGGGTCTTAGCCTGGTTGTAGGCTTGGCGGTCATGCAGGCTTTACGGGCGGTGGGTGTGAAGGACGTGGCCCTGAAGTGGCCAAATGACGTGTTGGTCGGGAAGAAAAAAATTGCCGGAATTTTGCTCGAGTTAGTAGGGGATCCTGCTGATATTTGTCACGTAGTGCTCGGAATAGGCATCAATGTAAATATGCAGAAATCTGCTGAGATTGATCAGCAATGGACGTCGGTCGGCATCGAGAAAGGTGCGTCGGTTGACCGAAACTATTTGGTGGCGCAGCTCGGGCTGCACCTGAAAGATTACCTGGGCAGGCATAAGGCGTTTGGGTTTTCGGCGCTCCAGGAGGAGTGGGAGCAAAACCATTTGTGGCAGGGCAAGGCTGTGTCCCTGATAGCCGGCGTTCACCAGATAGATGGGATTGTGCTGGGTGTCGACCACCAGGGCGCCTTGCGATTGAGTGTTGAGGGTATCGAGAAGATATACAGTGGTGGTGAGTTAAGCCTGAGGCTGCGTGATGATTCTTGAGCTCGACTGTGGGAATAGCTTTATTAAGTGGCGCGTGCTTGATTCAGATAAGGCTGCTGCGTCTGCAGAAGGCGTTGTAGGTTCGGATCTCGCTTTGATTGAGAGTCTGGTAGCTGTTCCGGGCTTGGTGCTGACACGCTGCCGTTTGGTGAGCGTTCGCGCAGCGCAAGAGACTGCTCAATTGGTTGAGGCGTTGCAAGCAGCTTTTGGCGTCACCGTGGCCTGCGCTGCCTCGGCTCGAGAAATGGCTGGAGTGCGTAACGGCTATGAGGCATTCGAGCGTCTTGGCCTTGATCGTTGGCTGGCAATGCTCGGCGGGTTCAAGTTGGCCTCGGGTGCTTGCCTGGTGTTGGATTTCGGCACGGCCGCGACGGCGGATTTTATTGCTGCTGACGGTGAGCATCTTGGCGGCTTCATATGCCCGGGTATGCCCCTCATGCGCAACCAATTGCGAACCCATACGCGCAAGATTCGATACGATGATGCGGCGGCTGAGCAAGCCCTGGAGCAGCTATCTCCGGGTCGAACCACCGTAGAAGCCGTAGAGCGTGGCTGTACGCTTATGCTTAGAGGGTTTGTATTGACCCAGCTTGAGCTGGCCCGGCGCTATTGGGGGGATGAATTCACGGTTTTCCTCACTGGGGGGGATGCTGACTTGGTCGCGGATGCTGTGCCGCAGGCGCGCTTGGTTCCAGACCTGGTGTTTGTGGGGTTGGCCATGGCGTGCCCTTTGTCCTGAGGTGTTTATGCGTTGGTTGTTTTTACTTCTGCTTGTTCTTAACGTCTTCTATTACATTTGGCATCACCAGGAGGCGCCGTTGCGCGCCAAAGACGTGACTCCTCTAAGCCTCTACCGTGGCTCACAGCAGGATATTCGATTGCTGAGTGAATCGTCAGACCCTGTGGTGCGGCGAGATCGAGCAAAAGCCGCCGATGCGCAAAATACCTGCTTATACATCGGCGGCTTTGCGGATCAGCGGCAAGCGCAGTCGCTGGAGCAGCGCCTTATTAGCCTGGATATAAAGGTAAAGGTGCAGATGCTCAATGCACCTGATGCATCTGGCTATTGGTTGCGTGTGGCGCCTGATAGCAGGCGCTTGGCTGACGATCTGTCCTTTGAAAACCTTGCTAAGGAATTCAATGAGTTAAAACATAAAATAATGTTGTGCGAAGGCGTTGCAACTCTCCAATAGTTTGCATAGAATGGCGCCCGCTTCGCAGTGAAGACCTTTTCGGTCAGCACGGTGAAGCGAAGGTCAACGCAGCTAACCTCATATTTTTTAATGAGAAAATGCTTGACAGAAGGTCGGCGTGATGTAGAATGCCGGCTCGCTTAGGAGGGGTTCCCGAGCGGCCAAAGGGATCAGACTGTAAATCTGACGTCTACGACTTCGAAGGTTCGAATCCTTCCCCCTCCACCATTTTTAGCGTGAGCTGCAAGCTCCGCGGGTATAGTTTAGTGGTAGAACCTCAGCCTTCCAAGCTGATGATGCGGGTTCGATTCCCGCTACCCGCTCCAAGTTTGCAGGTTGTGCATGGTGTTTTGCTCTTGTAGCTCAGTTGGTAGAGCACACCCTTGGTAAGGGTGAGGTCAGCGGTTCAAATCCGCTCAAGAGCTCCATATAACAAGGCAGATATGAAAATATCTGCCTTTGTTTTAACGGCTGCCTCGGCTTGAATTTGTTTCTCCTGGTCGTGTTTCCGGGTGATTTCGGGTCTATTGGGGTTGGTTGTTGTAAAGTCTTTTTCAGGCCTGCATAATGGTCGGCCTGATTTTGTTTTAGGTCAGTAGCTCAATTGGCAGAGCGACGGTCTCCAAAACCGTAGGTTGGGGGTTCGATTCCCTCCTGACCTGCCAGATTCACGTGGTGTGTCTGGCTTTCTTTTCACAGGATCTTCATAGATGACTCCTAAGGCTGAAGCTCAAAGCTCTCGTTTCGATCTGGTCAAGTGGCTCGCTGTAGTCGCATTGGTGGTCGTAGGCGTTGTTGGCAATCAGTACTACTCTGCTTCGCCGATCCTGTACCGTGTACTTGCTTTGCTTGCTCTTGCTGCTGTGGCTGTTTTTGTAGGCCTGCAGACTGCAAAAGGCAAGTCTTTCGCGGTTCTCGTAAAGGAAGCGCGCACCGAAATTCGTAAAGTCGTTTGGCCGACTCGCCAAGAAACCACGCAGACCACGTTGATTGTTGTGGCTGTTGTTCTGGTTATGGCGTTGCTGTTGTGGGGGCTTGATTCCCTGCTAGGCTGGCTTGTTTCCTTGATTGTTGGCTAAGGGTGTCCCGTGGCTAAGCGTTGGTACGTTGTGCATGCTTACTCCGGTTACGAGAAGCATGTTATGCGCTCTTTGCTGGAGCGCGTAAAGCTCGCAGGAATGGAAGATGGCTTCGGCGAAATTCTGGTTCCCACTGAAGAAGTGGTTGAAATGCGGAATGGCCAGAAGCGCAAGAGTGAACGTAAGTTCTTCCCTGGCTACGTGCTGGTTCAGATGGACATGAATGAAGGTACTTGGCACTTGGTCAAGGACACTCCTCGTGTTATGGGTTTCATCGGCGGTACTGCTGATAAGCCTGCTCCGATCACTGACAAAGAGGCAGAAGCAATTCTGCGTCGTGTTGCTGATGGCAGCGACAAGCCCAAGCCGAAGACGTTGTTCGAGCCGGGTGAGGTTGTTCGTGTCACAGATGGTCCGTTTGCTGATTTTAACGGTACCGTCGAAGAAGTTAACTACGAAAAGAGCCGGATCCAAGTGGCGGTGCTCATTTTCGGTCGCTCTACTCCGGTAGAGCTGGAGTTCAGCCAGGTCGAGAAGGTCTAGCTGAGAAAGCATCCCAACCCCGCAGCCTTAGGCTGTGGGGTTTTGTCGTCACTGGGATAAACGCGCAAGTAACCGGGGAGCCTTTCGAGGCGCTTGAACCCGTAATTGGAGTGCCTCATGGCCAAGAAGATTACCGCTTACATCAAGCTGCAAGTGAAGGCCGCTCAGGCCAACCCAAGTCCACCCGTCGGCCCAGCTTTGGGTCAGCACGGCGTGAACATCATGGAATTCTGCAAGGCCTTCAACGCCCGTACTCAGGGTCTTGAGCCAGGTCTGCCGACTCCAGTGATCATCACTGTATACAGCGACCGTAGCTTCACTTTCGAAACCAAGTCGACCCCGGCTTCGGTTTTGTTGAAGAAAGCTGCAGGTCTGACCAGCGGTTCCGCTCGTCCTAACACCGTTAAGGTTGGCACCGTAACTCGTGCTCAGCTGGAAGAAATCGCGAAAACCAAAAACGCGGATCTGACTGCAGCTGATATGGATGCAGCCGTGCGTACCATCGCCGGTTCTGCTCGTAGCATGGGCCTTAACGTGGAGGGTGTGTAATGGCTAAGCTGACCAAGCGCCAAAAGGCTATCGCCGGCAAAATCGAAGCAGGCAAGGCCTACAACTTTGTAGACGCCGCTGCTTTGCTGACCGAGCTGTCGACTGTCAAGTTCAGCGAGTCTGTTGACGTTGCTGTAAACCTGGGTGTTGACCCACGTAAATCCGACCAGGTCGTTCGTAGCGCTACTGTGCTGCCACACGGTACTGGCAAGACTGTACGTGTAGCTGTCTTCACCCAAGGCCCGGCAGCTGAAGCTGCTCTGGCCGCCGGCGCCGATCGCGTTGGTATGGACGACCTGGCTGCCGAAATGAAAGGCGGCGACCTGAACTATGACGTAGTGATCGCATCCCCGGATGCAATGCGCGTTGTAGGTCAGTTGGGTCAGATCCTCGGTCCACGTGGCCTGATGCCTAACCCTAAAGTCGGCACCGTAACGCCAGACGTAGCTACCGCGGTTAAAAACGCCAAGGCTGGTCAGGTTCGTTATCGCACCGACAAAAACGGCATCATTCACACCTCCGTTGGCAAAGTCGGCTTTGATGCCGTCAAGCTGAAGGAAAACGTTGAAGCCCTGATCGCTGATCTGAAGCGTATCAAGCCAGCTTCCTCGAAAGGTATCTACGTCAAGCGCGTTACCCTGAGCACCACTATGGGCCCAGGTCTGGTCATCGACCAAGGCTCGCTGGACGTATAAGACACACATTGGTGCGAGAAATCGCGCCAATTGAAAAAATTGGGGTCCCTGCCTGGCGGGGGCTATCCAAGACCGTAGGCGGCGCAAGTCTTAAACCTCAAGCCTACGCAGATGGTGCTCCCGGTTCCTTACCGAATCAGACACCAAAACGACATCCGGCTTCGGCCAGATGAAACGGTAACAAGCAGGAGTTAAACCCGTGGCAATTAATCTCGAAGACAAGAAGGCCATCGTCGCTGAAGTCAACGAGGCTGCCAAAGCTGCTCTGTCCGCTGTCGTGGCTGATGCCCGTGGTGTGACAGTAAGCGCTATGACCGGACTCCGTAAAGAGGCTCGTGAAGCTGGCGTATACGTACGTGTTGTACGTAACACCCTGCTCAAGCGCGCTGTTGCTGGCACTGATTACAGTGTTCTCAACGACGTGTTCACAGGCCCGACCCTGATTGCGTTCTCCACTGACCATCCTGGCGCTGCTGCCCGTTTGTTCAAGGAATTCGCCAAGGGTCAGGATAAGTTCGAGATCAAGGCAGCTGCGTTCGAGGGCAAGTTCCTCGCAGCTAACCAAATCGACGTACTGGCAACACTGCCGACCCGTAACGAAGCTATTTCTCAGCTGATGAGCGTGATTCAAGGCGCTACCAGCAAGTTGGCTCGTACTCTGGCCGCAGTTCGCGAGCAAAAAGAAGCTGCCGCAGCCTAAGGCTGAGCATCTCCTTTCGCGTATTTTTGTTTATTTCGATGGCCGCGTAGGCCGTCCCCCAATTCAGGAAATACAGTAATGTCTATCTCCCAAGAAGATATCCTCAACGCCGTAGCTGAAATGTCGGTTCTGCAGGTTGTTGAGCTGATCAAAGCTTTCGAAGAAAAATTCGGCGTTTCCGCTGCCGCTGCTTCTGCTGGCCCAGCCGCTGTTGCTGCTGTTGCTGAAGAGCAAACCGAATTCAACGTTATGCTGTTGGAATCCGGCGAGAAGAAAGTAAACGTGATCAAGGCAGTTCGTGAACTGACCGGTCTGGGCCTGAAAGAAGCCAAGGCTGTAGTTGACGCTGCTCCTAGCATGGTTCTGGAAGCTGTGTCGAAAGACGCTGGCGACAAAGCCAAGGCTGCTCTGGAAGAAGCAGGCGCTAAAGTCGAGCTGAAATAAGTATCGACTTTGCGTCTCCAGCCCAAGCGTTAAGCTGAAGGCTGATGGCTGGTGGCTCTTGCCACCGGCCTTTTTCCGTTCTTGGCTGTCGACTCGGTCGCCGCCACTAACGCGCTGTAGCCACCCGATGCGGTGGTGCAAACCATGGGGTTTGCGAGATTTTCTGGCTGTTCCCGTCGGGAGGGGCCAAACAAGCAGGTGACCAAGCTGGGGAACGCTGATGGCTTACTCATATACTGAGAAAAAACGTATCCGCAAGGACTTTAGCAAGTTGCCGGACGTCATGGATGTCCCGTACCTTCTGGCTATCCAGCTGGATTCGTATCGTGAATTCTTGCAAGCGGGAGCGACTAAAGATCAGTTCCGCGACGTGGGCCTGCATGCGGCCTTCAAATCCGTTTTCCCGATCATCAGCTACTCCGGCAATGCTGCGCTGGAGTACGTCGGTTATCGCCTGGGCGAACCGGCATTTGATGTCAAAGAATGCGTGTTGCGCGGTGTTACGTACGCCGTACCTTTGCGGGTAAAAGTCCGTCTGATCATTTTCGACAAAGAATCGTCGAACAAAGCGATCAAGGACATCAAAGAGCAAGAAGTCTACATGGGCGAAATCCCGTTGATGACTGAAAACGGTACCTTCGTTATCAACGGTACCGAGCGCGTTATCGTTTCCCAGCTGCACCGTTCCCCGGGCGTGTTCTTCGACCACGACCGCGGCAAGACGCACAGCTCCGGTAAGCTGCTGTACTCCGCGCGGATCATTCCGTACCGCGGTTCGTGGTTGGACTTCGAGTTCGACCCGAAAGACTGCGTGTTTGTGCGTATCGACCGTCGTCGCAAGCTGCCGGCCTCGGTACTGCTGCGCGCGCTCGGCTATACCACTGAGCAAGTGCTGGACGCTTTCTACACCACTAACGTATTCAGCCTGAAGGATGAAACCCTCAGCCTGGAGCTGATTGCTTCGCGTCTGCGTGGTGAAATTGCCGTCCTGGATATCCAGGATGAAAACGGCAAAGTGATTGTTGAGGCCGGTCGTCGTATTACCGCGCGCCACATCAATCAGATCGAGAAAGCCGGTATCAAGTCGCTGGACGTGCCTTTGGACTACGTCCTCGGCCGCACCACCGCCAAGGTCATCGTTCACCCGGCTACCGGCGAAATCCTGGCTGAGTGCAACACCGAGCTGAACACCGAGATCCTGGCAAAAATCGCCAAGGCTCAGGTTGTTCGCATCGAGACGCTGTACACCAACGACATCGACTGCGGCCCGTTCGTCTCCGACACTCTGAAGATCGACTCCACCAGCAACCAATTGGAAGCGCTGGTCGAAATCTATCGCATGATGCGTCCTGGCGAGCCACCCACCAAAGACGCTGCCGAGACCCTGTTCAACAACCTGTTCTTCAGCCCAGAGCGCTATGACCTGTCTGCGGTCGGCCGGATGAAGTTCAACCGTCGTATCGGTCGCACCGAGATCGAAGGTTCGGGCGTGTTGTGCAAGGAAGACATCGTCGCGGTACTGAAGACTCTGGTCGACATCCGTAACGGTAAAGGCATCGTCGATGACATCGACCACCTGGGTAACCGTCGTGTTCGCTGCGTAGGCGAAATGGCCGAGAACCAGTTCCGCGTTGGCCTGGTACGTGTAGAGCGTGCGGTCAAAGAGCGTCTGTCGATGGCTGAAAGCGAAGGCTTGATGCCGCAAGACCTGATCAACGCGAAGCCAGTGGCTGCCGCGGTGAAAGAGTTCTTCGGTTCCAGCCAGCTCTCGCAGTTTATGGACCAGAACAACCCGCTCTCCGAGATCACCCACAAGCGCCGTGTTTCTGCACTGGGCCCGGGCGGCTTGACGCGTGAGCGTGCAGGCTTCGAAGTTCGTGACGTACACCCTACGCACTACGGTCGTGTTTGCCCGATCGAAACGCCGGAAGGTCCGAACATTGGTCTGATCAACTCCCTGGCCGCTTATGCGCGCACCAACCAGTACGGCTTCCTTGAGAGCCCGTACCGCGTGGTGAAAGACGCTCTGGTCACCGACGAGATCGTGTTCCTGTCCGCCATCGAAGAAGCTGATCACGTGATCGCTCAGGCTTCGGCCACGATGAACGACAAGAAAGTCCTGATCGACGAGTTGGTAGCTGTTCGTCACTTGAACGAGTTCACCGTCAAGGCGCCGGAAGACGTCACCTTGATGGACGTATCGCCCAAGCAGGTAGTTTCGGTTGCTGCGTCGCTGATCCCGTTCCTGGAACACGATGACGCCAACCGTGCGTTGATGGGTTCCAACATGCAGCGTCAAGCTGTACCGACCCTGCGCGCTGACAAGCCGCTGGTAGGTACCGGCATGGAGCGTAACGTAGCCCGTGACTCCGGCGTTTGCGTCGTGGCTCGCCGTGGCGGCGTGATCGACTCGGTTGATGCCAGCCGTATCGTGGTGCGTGTTGCTGATGACGAAGTTGAAACTGGCGAAGCCGGTGTCGACATCTACAACCTGACCAAATACACCCGCTCCAACCAGAACACCTGCATCAACCAGCGTCCGCTGGTGAGCAAGGGTGATCGGGTTCAGCGCAGCGACATCATGGCTGACGGTCCTTCCACCGATATGGGTGAGCTGGCACTGGGTCAGAACATGCGCATCGCGTTCATGGCCTGGAACGGTTACAACTTCGAAGACTCCATCTGCCTGTCCGAGCGTGTGGTTCAGGAAGATCGCTTCACCACGATCCACATTCAGGAACTGACCTGTGTGGCGCGTGACACCAAGCTTGGGCCAGAGGAAATCACCGCAGACATCCCGAACGTGGGTGAAGCTGCGCTGAACAAGCTGGACGAAGCCGGTATCGTTTACGTAGGTGCTGAAGTTGGCGCAGGCGACATTCTGGTGGGTAAGGTCACTCCGAAAGGCGAGACCCAACTGACGCCGGAAGAAAAGCTGCTGCGTGCCATCTTCGGTGAAAAAGCCAGCGACGTTAAAGACACTTCCCTGCGTGTACCTACTGGTACCAAGGGCACTGTCATCGACGTACAGGTCTTCACCCGTGACGGCGTTGAGCGTGATGCTCGTGCACTGTCCATCGAGAAGACTCAACTCGACGAGATCCGCAAGGACCTGAACGAAGAGTTCCGTATCGTTGAAGGCGCGACCTTCGAACGTCTGCGTTCCGCCCTGGTAGGCCACAAGGCTGAAGGCGGCGCAGGTCTGAAGAAAGGTCAGGACATCACCGACGAAGTACTCGACGGTCTTGAGCACGGCCAGTGGTTCAAACTGCGCATGGCTGAAGATGCTCTGAACGAGCAGCTCGAGAAGGCTCAGGCCTACATCGTTGATCGTCGCCGTCTGCTGGACGACAAGTTCGAAGACAAGAAGCGCAAACTGCAGCAGGGCGATGACCTGGCTCCAGGCGTGCTGAAAATCGTCAAGGTTTACCTGGCAATCCGTCGCCGCATCCAGCCGGGCGACAAGATGGCCGGTCGTCACGGTAACAAAGGTGTGGTCTCTGTGATCATGCCGGTTGAAGACATGCCGCACGATGCCAATGGCACACCGGTCGACGTCGTCCTCAACCCGTTGGGCGTACCTTCGCGTATGAACGTTGGTCAGATCCTTGAAACTCACCTGGGCCTTGCGGCTAAAGGGCTGGGCGAGAAGATCAATCGTATGATCGAAGAGCAGCGCAAGGTTGCTGACCTGCGCAAGTTCCTGCACGAGATCTACAACGAGATCGGCGGTCGCAACGAAGAGCTGGACACCTTCACCGACCAGGAAATTCTGGATTTGGCGAAGAACCTGCGCGGCGGCGTTCCAATGGCTACCCCGGTGTTCGACGGTGCCAAGGAAAGCGAAATCAAGGCCATGCTGAAACTGGCAGACCTGCCAGAAAGCGGCCAGATGCAGTTGTTCGACGGCCGTACCGGCAACAAGTTTGAGCGTCCGGTTACAGTTGGCTACATGTACATGCTGAAGCTGAACCACTTGGTAGACGATAAGATGCACGCTCGTTCTACCGGTTCGTACAGCCTGGTTACCCAGCAGCCGCTGGGTGGTAAGGCTCAGTTCGGTGGTCAGCGTTTCGGGGAGATGGAGGTCTGGGCACTGGAAGCATACGGTGCTGCTTACACTCTGCAAGAAATGCTCACAGTGAAGTCGGACGATGTGAACGGTCGGACCAAGATGTACAAAAACATCGTGGACGGCGATCACCGTATGGAGCCGGGCATGCCCGAGTCTTTCAACGTGTTGATCAAAGAAATTCGTTCCCTCGGCATCGATATCGATCTGGAAACCGAATAACACGTGACGCGAATCGAGAGCGGGGCTGTTTAGCCCGCTCTCTGCTCCGCCAGGAGGAAAGGCCTTGAAAGACCTACTGAATTTGCTGAAAAACCAGGGTCAAGTCGAAGAGTTCGACGCCATCCGTATTGGGTTGGCATCGCCTGAGATGATCCGTTCGTGGTCGTTCGGTGAAGTTAAAAAGCCGGAAACCATCAACTACCGTACGTTCAAACCTGAGCGTGACGGCCTGTTCTGCGCCAAGATCTTTGGCCCGGTAAAGGATTACGAGTGCCTGTGCGGTAAGTACAAGCGCTTGAAGCACCGTGGTGTGATCTGCGAGAAGTGCGGCGTTGAAGTCGCGCTGGCTAAAGTTCGTCGTGAGCGCATGGCGCACATCGAGCTGGCTTCGCCGGTTGCTCACATCTGGTTCCTGAAATCGCTGCCGTCCCGTATCGGCTTGCTGATGGACATGACCCTGCGCGACATCGAACGTGTTCTCTACTTCGAGAGCTACGTCGTTATCGATCCAGGCATGACCACCCTTGAAAAAGGTCAGTTGCTCAACGACGAGCAGTACTTCGAAGCGCTGGAAGAGTTCGGTGACGACTTTGATGCCCGCATGGGTGCCGAAGCTGTCCGTGAACTGCTGCACGCTATCGACCTGGAACACGAGATTGGCCGTCTGCGTGAAGAAATTCCGCAAACCAACTCCGAAACCAAAATCAAGAAGCTGTCCAAGCGTCTGAAGTTGATGGAAGCCTTCCAGGGTTCCGGCAACTTGCCAGAGTGGATGGTGCTGACCGTTCTGCCGGTTCTGCCGCCAGACTTGCGTCCGCTGGTACCGTTGGATGGCGGTCGCTTCGCGACTTCCGACCTCAACGACCTGTACCGCCGCGTGATCAACCGTAACAACCGCTTGAAGCGTCTGCTTGATCTGTCCGCTCCGGACATCATCGTGCGCAACGAAAAGCGTATGTTGCAAGAAGCCGTCGATGCCTTGCTCGACAACGGCCGTCGTGGCCGCGCTATCACCGGTTCGAACAAGCGTCCTCTGAAATCCCTGGCTGACATGATCAAGGGTAAGCAAGGTCGTTTCCGTCAGAACTTGCTCGGTAAGCGTGTTGACTACTCCGGTCGTTCGGTAATTACCGTAGGCCCGACCCTGCGTCTGCACCAGTGCGGTCTGCCCAAGAAGATGGCACTTGAGCTGTTCAAGCCATTCATCTTCGGCAAGCTGGAAATGCGCGGTCTCGCGACCACCATCAAAGCGGCCAAGAAAATGGTCGAGCGCGAACTGCCAGAGGTTTGGGACGTTCTTGCTGAAGTGATTCGCGAACACCCGGTTCTCCTCAACCGTGCACCGACCCTTCACCGTCTGGGTATCCAGGCGTTTGAACCGGTACTGATCGAAGGCAAGGCTATTCAGCTGCACCCTCTGGTCTGTGCTGCGTACAACGCCGACTTCGACGGCGACCAAATGGCCGTGCACGTACCGCTGACACTGGAAGCCCAGTTGGAAGCGCGTGCGTTGATGATGTCGACCAACAACATTCTGTCGCCAGCCAACGGTGAGCCAATCATCGTGCCGTCGCAGGACGTTGTATTGGGTCTGTACTACATGACTCGCGAAGCGATCAACGCCAAAGGCGAAGGCCGCGTATTCGCTGACCTGCAAGAAGTTGACCGTGTGTTCCGTGCCGGCGAAGCCGCACTGCACGCCAAGGTTAAAGTGCGGATCAACGAAACGGTCAACGACCGTGACGGCGGCAGCGTGAGCGGCACCCGTATCGTCGACACTACCGTCGGCCGTGCGCTGCTGTATCAAGTTGTGCCAAAAGGTCTGTCGTACGACGTCGTCAACCTGCCGATGAAGAAAAAGGCGATCTCCAAGCTGATCAACCAATGCTACCGCGTGGTTGGTTTGAAAGAGACCGTGATCTTCGCTGACCAGTTGATGTACACCGGCTTCGCTTATTCGACCATTTCCGGCGTTTCCATCGGTGTTAACGACTTCGTTATCCCGGATGAAAAAGCTCAGATCATCGGTGCTGCTACCGATGAAGTGAAAGAAATCGAAAGCCAGTACGCCTCCGGCCTGGTAACCCAGGGCGAGAAGTACAACAAAGTGATCGACCTTTGGTCCAAGGCCAACGACGAAGTGTCGAAGGCAATGATGGCTAACCTCTCGAAAGAGAAGGTTATCGACCGTCATGGCGTAGAAGTCGATCAAGAGTCGTTCAACTCGATGTACATGATGGCCGACTCGGGCGCACGGGGTTCTGCTGCGCAGATCCGTCAGCTCGCCGGTATGCGTGGCCTGATGGCCAAGCCGGACGGCTCCATCATCGAAACGCCGATTACTGCGAACTTCCGTGAAGGTTTGAGCGTACTTCAGTACTTCATCTCCACTCACGGTGCTCGTAAAGGTCTGGCGGATACCGCGTTGAAAACCGCTAACTCCGGTTACCTGACGCGTCGTCTGGTAGACGTTGCGCAAGACTTGGTTGTGACTGAAGTTGACTGCGGTACCGAACACGGTCTGCTGATGACTCCGCACATCGAAGGCGGCGACGTTGTTGAGCCATTGGGTGAGCGCGTACTGGGTCGAGTAATCGCCCGTGACGTATTCAAGCCTGGCACCGAAGAAATCATTGTTCCTGCGGGCACTCTGGTAGACGAAAAGTGGGTCGAGTTCATCGAACTCAACAGCATCGACGAAGTGATTGTTCGCTCGCCGATCAGCTGCGAAACCCGCTACGGCATTTGCGCCAAGTGCTACGGCCGTGATTTGGCTCGTGGTCACCAGGTGAACATCGGTGAAGCGGTCGGCGTTATCGCTGCCCAGTCCATCGGTGAGCCGGGTACCCAGCTGACTATGCGTACGTTCCACATCGGTGGTGCGGCAAGCCGGACTTCCGCAGCCGACAGCGTTCAGGTGAAGAATGGCGGTACTGTCCGTCTGCACAACCTGAAACACGTTGAGCGAGTGGATGGTTGCCTGGTGGCTGTGTCCCGTTCCGGTGAGCTGGCGATCGCTGATGACTACGGTCGTGAGCGTGAGCGCTACAAGCTGCCGTACGGTGCTGTGATTTCGGTTAAAGAAGGTGACAAGGTCGACGCTGGCGCAATCGTGGCCAAGTGGGATCCGCACACTCACCCAATCGTTACCGAAATGAAAGGTACCGTGACCTACGTGGGCATGGAAGAAGGCATCACGATCAAGCGTCAGACTGACGAATTGACCGGTATGACCAACATTGAAGTACTCGACGCGAAAGATCGTCCAGCTGCCGGTAAAGACATCCGTCCTGCCGTGAAGATGGTCGATGACAACGGCAAGGATCTGTTGCTGCCAGGCACTGACGTAATCGCTCAGTACTTCCTGCCAGCCAACGCCCTGGTCGGTGTAGCGGACGGTGCGAAGATCGCGATCGGTGATGTTATCGCGCGTATCCCGCAAGAAACTTCGAAGACCCGTGACATCACCGGTGGTCTGCCGCGTGTTGCCGACTTGTTCGAAGCTCGTCGTCCGAAAGAAGCGTCGATTCTGGCTGAAGTCAGCGGCACCATCGCGTTCGGTAAAGAGACCAAGGGCAAGCGCCGTCTGGTCATTACCCCGAACGACGGTAGCGATCCGTATGAAGAGCTGATTCCGAAGTGGCGTCACCTGAACGTCTTCGAAGGCGAACAGGTAAACCGCGGCGAAGTTATCTCCGACGGCCCGAGCGATCCACATGACATCCTGCGTCTGCTGGGTGTGAGTGCGCTGGCCAAGTACATCGTTAACGAGATCCAGGACGTTTACCGTCTGCAAGGCGTGAAGATCAACGATAAGCACATCGAGACCATCCTGCGTCAGATGCTGCGTAAAGTTGAAATCGCTGAATCCGGCGATTCGAGTTTCATCAAGGGCGACCAGATGGAACTGACTCACGTATTGGTCGAGAACGAACGTCTGGGCGCGGATGACAAGTTTGTCTCCAAGTTCACTCGTGTTCTGCTGGGTATCACCAAGGCGTCGTTGTCCACTGAGTCGTTCATCTCGGCGGCCTCCTTCCAGGAGACCACTCGCGTACTGACCGAAGCAGCGGTAACCGGCAAGCGCGATTACCTGCGCGGCCTGAAAGAAAACGTAGTCGTGGGTCGTCTGATCCCGGCAGGTACCGGTTTGGCTTACCACAGCGAGCGCAAGCGCCGCCGTGATGCTGACAAGCCGTTGCGCGTAAGCGCCAGTGAAGTGGAAGCTGCACTGACCGAAGCGCTGAACTCAAGCGGTAACTGAGTTCTGCGATAAATAAGTCTGGGCCCTGGCAGCCCCATTCGTCGGATCGAGGCACTATTGCCCCGGTTCGACGCGTGGGGAGGTCGGGGCCTTGCCTTGACTGGGGGCAAGATCCTCTTTAGACTCTTGTACCCCTAAATTTGGCGGGAATTCGTTCCTGCCATTTTGCTTTTCTTGCAAGACAATAGCGTCGCAAGACAACAGTGGAGCTAGTAGATGGCAACTATCAACCAGCTGGTACGTCAGCCGCGTAAGCGTATCGTCGAGAAATCCGACGTGCCTGCGCTGCAGAACTGCCCGCAACGTCGTGGCGTATGCACTCGCGTGTATACCACTACGCCGAAAAAACCTAACTCGGCACTGCGTAAAGTATGCCGTGTGCGCCTGACCAACGGTTTCGAGGTTTCCTCGTACATCGGTGGTGAAGGTCACAACCTGCAAGAGCACAGCGTGGTACTGATCCGCGGCGGTCGTGTAAAAGACTTGCCAGGTGTTCGTTATCACACCGTACGCGGCTCCTTGGATACTTCCGGCGTTAAAGGTCGTAACCAGGGTCGTTCGAAGTACGGTACCAAGAAGCCTAAGTAGTAGCGGCTTTTTGTAAAACTGAATCATCTTATTTTCTGAGTCGATAAGAGTAAGGTCGGAGGCGTCCCGAAAGGGCACCGATTCCGAGCGAACCTGAAGACCGTTTGAGGGCTTATCCATGCCAAGAAGACGCGTAGCAGCCAAGCGCGAAGTGCTTGACGATCCAAAATACGGAAGCCAAATTCTGGCCAAGTTCATGAACCACGTGATGGAAAGCGGCAAGAAAGCCGTTGCCGAACGTATCGTTTATGGCGCGCTGGAAAAGGTTAAAGAACGCAAGAACAGCGACCCCCTGGAAATCTTCGAGAAAGCTCTCGACGCCATCGCTCCGCTGGTCGAAGTGAAGTCGCGCCGTGTAGGCGGTGCTACTTACCAGGTTCCGGTTGAAGTTCGCCCGTCCCGTCGTAACGCTCTGGCAATGCGCTGGTTGGTAGACTTCGCCCGTAAGCGCGGCGAGAAGTCTATGGCCCTGCGTTTGGCTGGCGAACTGTTGGACGCTGCTGAAGGTAAAGGTGCTGCTGTTAAGAAGCGTGAAGACGTGCACCGTATGGCTGAAGCTAACAAAGCTTTCTCGCACTACCGCTTCTAATTCCAGCTTCACTAATTTTGCGAGGGCTTTATGGCTCGTACTACTCCGATTAGTCGCTACCGTAACATCGGTATCGTCGCTCACGTGGATGCTGGTAAAACCACCACCACCGAGCGCGTCCTTTTTTACACCGGCAAAAGTCACAAGATGGGCGAGGTGCATGACGGCGCCGCGACCACAGACTGGATGGTTCAGGAGCAGGAGCGTGGTATTACCATTACTTCTGCTGCTATTACCGCCTTCTGGAAAGGTTCCGAGAAGCAGTACAAAGACGAGCACCGCTTCAACGTAATCGATACCCCGGGCCACGTAGACTTCACCATTGAAGTTGAACGTTCCCTGCGCGTACTCGACGGCGCTGTCGTTGTGTTCTGCGGTACCTCGGGCGTTGAGCCTCAGTCGGAAACCGTATGGCGTCAAGCCAACAAATACGGCGTTCCACGTCTTGTTTACGTCAACAAGATGGACCGTGCCGGTGCGAACTTCCTGCGCGTGATCGGTCAGATCAAGCAGCGCTTGGGTCACACCCCGGTGCCAATCCAGTTGGCTATCGGTTCCGAAGACAATTTCCAGGGCCAGATCGATCTGCTGACCATGGAAGCTGTTTACTGGAACGATGCTGACAAAGGTATGGTTCCTGTTCGCAAGCCTATCCCTGCTGAACTGCAGGAACTGGCTGACGAATGGCGCAACAACATGGTTGAAGCTGCGGCCGAAGCCAGCGAAGAGCTGATGAACAAGTACCTCGAAGGTGAAGAACTCACCAACGTGGAAATCAAGGCTGCTCTGCGTCAGCGTACTATCGCTGGTGAGATCGTCTTGGCTGTTTGCGGTTCCTCGTTCAAGAACAAGGGCGTTCCCCTGGTTCTCGATGCTGTGATCGACTACCTGCCGGCACCGGTTGATATTCCTGCCATCAAGGGTACTGACCCGGATGACGAGACTATCGAGCTGGAGCGTCATGCAGACGACGCTGAACCGTTCTCCGCTCTGGCATTTAAAATTGCCACTGACCCATTCGTGGGTACCTTGACCTTCGTCCGCGTTTACTCGGGCGTGTTGAACTCCGGCGACGGCGTGATCAACTCGGTTAAAGGCAAGAAAGAGCGTGTGGGTCGTATGGTGCAAATGCACGCAAACGCCCGCGAAGAGATCAAGGAAGTACGCGCTGGTGACATCGCGGCCTTGATCGGCATGAAGGACGTCACCACCGGTGAAACCTTGTGCAACGCTGACAAGCCAATCATCCTGGTTCGTATGGACTTCCCGGAGCCGGTTATTTCGGTTGCCGTTGAGCCCAAGACCAAGGATGACCAGGAAAAAATGGGTATCGCTCTGGGCAAACTTGCTCAGGAAGATCCATCTTTCCGCGTCAAAACTGATGAAGAGACTGGTCAAACGATCATCTCCGGCATGGGCGAGCTGCACCTGGACATCCTGGTTGACCGGATGCGCCGTGAGTTCAACGTCGAAGCCAACATCGGTAAGCCTCAGGTTTCCTATCGTGAGCGCATCACGAAGAACTGTGAAATCGAAGGCAAGTTCGTTCGTCAGTCCGGCGGTCGTGGTCAGTTCGGTCACTGCTGGATCCGTTTTGCGCCTGCTGACGAAGGTCAGGAAGGTCTGCAATTCGTGAACGAAGTAGTCGGTGGTGTTGTTCCCAAGGAATACATCCCTGCTATCCAGAAGGGTATCGAAGAGCAGATGAAGAACGGTGTTGTTGCCGGCTATCCGCTGATCGGCCTGAAAGCAACCGTTTTTGACGGTTCTTACCACGACGTCGACTCCAACGAGATGGCGTTTAAGGTGGCTGCTTCCATGGCAACCAAGCAACTGGCCCAGAAGGGCGGTGGTGAGTTGCTTGAGCCAATCATGGCGGTAGAAGTTGTTACACCTGAAGACTATATGGGTGATGTCATGGGCGACCTTAACCGTCGTCGCGGCATGATCTTGGGTATGGAAGACACGGTTTCCGGCAAAGTGATTCGCGCCGAGGTTCCGTTGGGTGAGATGTTCGGTTATGCGACCGACGTTCGCTCCATGTCCCAGGGTCGCGCAAGCTACTCTATGGAATTCAAAAAATACAACACAGCTCCGGCGCATATCGCTGAAACTGTATCCAAAAAACAAGGCTGATTCAGTCCTTTAGGCAAGGAGTTAATTGTCGTGGCTAAAGAAAAATTTGATCGTTCCCTACCGCACGTCAACGTTGGCACCATCGGTCACGTTGACCACGGTAAAACCACTCTGACTGCTGCTCTGACTCGCGTTTGCTCCGAAGTATTCGGTTCCGCAATCGTTGATTTCGATAAAATCGACAGCGCACCAGAAGAAAAAGCTCGTGGTATCACCATCAACACCGCGCACGTTGAATACAACTCGCTGATCCGTCACTACGCTCACGTTGACTGCCCAGGTCACGCTGACTATGTGAAGAACATGATCACCGGTGCTGCTCAAATGGACGGCGCTATTCTGGTTTGCTCGGCCGCTGATGGTCCGATGCCACAAACCCGTGAGCACATCCTGCTGTCCCGTCAGGTTGGCGTTCCGTACATCGTGGTTTACCTGAACAAGGCTGACCTGGTAGACGACGCTGAGCTGCTGGAACTGGTTGAGATGGAAGTGCGCGATCTGCTGAGCACTTACGACTTCCCAGGCGACGACACTCCGATCATCATCGGTTCTGCTCGTATGGCTCTGGAAGGCAAAGACGATAACGAAATGGGCACCACGTCCGTTCGTAAACTGGTTGAGACTCTGGACAGCTACATCCCAGATCCAGTTCGTGTTATCGACAAGCCGTTCCTTATGCCAATCGAAGACGTATTCTCGATCTCTGGTCGCGGTACTGTTGTAACTGGTCGTATCGAGCGCGGTATCGTTAAGGTTCAAGATCCACTGGAAATCGTTGGTCTGCGTGACACTACCGTCACCACCTGCACCGGTGTTGAAATGTTCCGTAAACTGCTCGACGAAGGTCGTGCAGGCGAGAACTGCGGCGTTCTGCTGCGTGGTACCAAGCGTGACGACGTTGAGCGTGGCCAGGTTCTGGTTAAGCCAGGTTCGGTTAAGCCGCACACCAAGTTCGAAGCTGAAGTGTACGTGCTGAGCAAAGAAGAAGGCGGTCGTCACACTCCGTTCTTCAAAGGCTACCGTCCACAGTTCTACTTCCGTACTACCGACGTAACCGGTAACTGCGAACTGCCGGAAGGCGTAGAAATGGTAATGCCAGGCGACAACATCAAAATGGTTGTCACCCTGATCAAAACCATCGCTATGGAAGACGGTCTGCGTTTCGCAATCCGTGAAGGCGGCCGTACCGTTGGTGCTGGCGTTGTAGCTAAAATCATCGAGTAATTATCTCTTCTGAGATAGCTCTGATGTTTTGAAAAGGCCCCCGCTCAGCGGGGGCCTTTTTTATTGGGTTGACACCTATCAGGGCCGTCTATAGAATTGCGCCTCCTTTTAACGGGCGTATTGCGCTCGCTGGGAATAGCAGCCGGAGTCTGAAATCCAATGCAAAATCAGCAAATCCGTATCAGGTTGAAGGCTTTTGACCATCGCCTGATCGACCAATCCACCCAGGAAATCGTGGAAACCGCGAAACGTACTGGTGCTCAAGTGCGTGGTCCAATTCCACTGCCTACCCGTAAAGAGCGGTTCACCGTTCTGGTCTCCCCGCACGTCAACAAAGACGCGCGTGACCAGTACGAGATCCGCACTCATAAGCGCGTACTGGACATCGTCCAGCCAACGGATAAAACCGTTGATGCACTTATGAAGCTTGATCTGGCGGCCGGTGTGGAAGTACAGATCAGCCTCGGCTAAGACTTGGGTCTTAGTCGTGTAACGCTCTGAAATGGGCGGCCATAGCGGGTGAAAGCCCCGTACACTCATGAGGTTTACAACATGACTATTGGTGTAGTCGGTCGTAAATGCGGTATGACCCGTATTTTCACCGAAGAAGGTGTCTCCATTCCGGTTACGGTCATTGAGATCGAGCCGAATCGCGTCACCCAGTTCAAAACTGAAGAAACCGATGGCTATCGTGCAGTGCAAGTCACTGTCGGCGAGCGTCGTGCTTCGCGCGTGACTGCTGCTCAAGCAGGTCACTTCGCTAAAGCAAACGTTGCAGCTGGTCGTACTGTTATGGAGTTCCGTCTTGAAGATGGCGACTACCAGGCTGGCGATCTGATCAACGCTGAAATCTTCGCCGCTGGTCAACTGGTTGATGTAACCGGTCAGTCCAAGGGTAAAGGCTTCCAGGGTACGATCAAGCGTTGGAATTTCCGTGGTCAAGACAACACTCACGGTAACTCCGTTTCCCACCGCGTCCCGGGCTCTATTGGCCAGTGCCAGACTCCTGGTCGTGTATTCAAGGGCAAAAAAATGTCCGGTCATATGGGCGCTGAGCGCGTGACCGTGCAGTCCCTCGAAGTAGTGCGCGTCGACGCTGAACGCAATCTGTTGTTGGTCAAGGGTGCTGTTCCTGGCGCTACTGGCGGCAACCTGGTTGTACGTCCAGCGGCCAAGGCTCGCGGTTAAGGGGAAGCTGACATGCAATTAAATGTAAATGACGCTCAAGCGATCGAAGTTTCCGAACTGACGTTTGGCGGCGAGTTCAACGAGACGCTGGTTCACCAAGCAGTTGTGGCCTACATGGCCGGCGGCCGTCAAGGTAGCAAGCAGCAAAAGACCCGTTCCGACGTTCGTGGTGGCGGTAAGCGCCCTTGGCGTCAGAAGGGTACTGGCCGTGCTCGTGCCGGTACTATCCGTAGCCCAATCTGGCGTGGCGGCGGTACCACTTTCGCAGCGCGTCCACAGGATCACACTCAGAAGCTCAACAAGAAGATGTACCGCGCAGCACTGCGCTCCATCCTTGCTGAACTCGTGCGTACTGATCGTCTGGTCGTGGTTCAGGACTTCGCTGTTGATGGTCCAAAAACCAAAGATCTGTTGGGCAAGCTGAACAACATGAATCTGACCGACGTTCTAATCGTGTCTGAAGCTGTTGATCAGAACCTGTACCTGGCTGCTCGCAACCTGCCACACGTCGATGTACGTGACGTGCAAGGTTCCGACCCAGTTAGTCTGATCGCATACGACAAGGTGTTGATCACCGTGTCGGCCGTGAAGAAATTCGAGGAGCTGCTGGGATGAACCAGGAACGCGTATTTAAAGTTCTGCTTGGCCCGCACGTTTCCGAAAAGGCTACGGTTCTGGCTGACAAGAAAGGCCAGTTCGTTTTCAAGGTTGCAACTGACGCAACCAAGCTGGAAATCAAGAAGGCCGTCGAAAGCCTGTTCAGCGTGAAAGTAGAGCGTGTTACTACCCTGAATGTTCTGGGTAAGAGCAAGCGCACTGCTCGCGGTCTGGGCAAGCGTAATGACTGGAAGAAGGCAGTTATCTCCCTTCAGCCAGGCCAAGATCTCGATTTCAGCAGCAGTGCTGAGTAAGGAAGGGGTGCATCATGGCAATCGTTAAATGCAAACCGACTTCCCCTGGCCGCCGTTTTGTGGTCAAGGTGGTCAACCAGGAGCTGCATAAAGGCGCTCCTCACGCACCGCTGCTCGAGAAAAAATCGAAGACTGGTGGTCGTAACAACAATGGTCGTATTACCACTCGTCACATCGGTGGTGGCCATAAGCAGCATTATCGTCTGGTCGATTTCCGTCGCAACGACAAAGATGGCATCTCTGCCACTGTCGAGCGTATTGAATACGATCCAAACCGTACTGCTCACATCGCTCTGCTGCTGTACGCAGATGGCGAGCGTCGCTACATCATCGCCCCTAAAGGCGTGAGTGCTGGTGACCAGCTGATCGCAGGTGCTTTGGCACCGATCAAGCCGGGCAACGCTCTGCAACTGCGCAACATTCCAGTTGGTAGCACCGTACACGGCATCGAATTGAAGCCAGGTAAAGGCGCGCAAATCGCTCGTTCCGCTGGTGCTTCGGCTCAGCTGATCGCTCGTGAAGGTGTCTACGTGACCCTGCGTCTGCGTTCTGGTGAGATGCGTAAAGTGCTGGCTGAATGCCGCGCGACCCTGGGTGAAGTCTCGAACTCCGAGCACAGCCTGCGTTCGCTGGGTAAAGCTGGTGCCAAACGCTGGCGTGGCGTTCGCCCAACCGTTCGTGGTGTTGCCATGAACCCGGTTGACCACCCACACGGTGGTGGTGAAGGTCGTACCTCTGGTGGTCGTCATCCGGTATCGCCATGGGGCTTCCCGACTAAGGGCGCGAAGACTCGTGGTAATAAGCGTACCGACAAAATGATCGTCCGTCGTCGCAAGTAAATAGAGGGATACGACAGTGCCACGTTCTCTGAAAAAAGGTCCTTTTATTGATCTTCACCTACTGAAGAAGATCGAAGTGGCGGCGGAAAAGAACGATCGCAAACCGGTGAAAACCTGGTCGCGTCGTTCGATGATCCTGCCACAAATGGTCGGTTTGACCATCGCAGTACACAACGGTCGCCTTCACGTCCCAGTTCTCGTGAACGAAGACATGGTCGGCCACAAACTAGGCGAGTTTGCCGGTACCCGCACTTATCGTGGGCACGTGGCAGACAAGAAAGCCAAGCGTTAAGGGGTTAGGAAATGGAAGTAGCCGCTAAGTTGTCGGGCGCTCGAATCTCCGCCCAGAAAGCCCGCTTGGTCGCCGACCAGATCCGCGGGAAGAAGGTGGGCGAAGCGCTCAACCTGTTGGCTTTCAGCAGTAAGAAAGCCGCCGAGATCATCAAGAAAGTGCTGGAGTCGGCCGTAGCCAACGCCGAGCATAACGAAGGCGCAGACGTTGATGACCTTAAGGTCAGCACCGTTTTCGTCAACGAAGGGCGTTCGCTGAAGCGTATCATGCCGCGTGCCAAAGGCCGTGCTGATCGCATCGTCAAGCGGTCTTGCCATATCACTGTCAAGGTTGCTGACAAGTAACGGAGTCGAAGAGATGGGTCAGAAAGTACATCCCATTGGCATTCGCCTGGGAATCGTCAAGGAGCACACCTCCGTCTGGTACGCAGACGGTCGGACTTATGCGGACTATTTGTTCGCTGATCTGAAGGTGCGTGAGTATCTCCAAGACAAACTAAAAAGCGCGTCCGTAAGCCGTATCGATATTCATCGTCCGGCACAAACTGCACGTATCACCATCCACACCGCTCGTCCAGGTATCGTTATCGGGAAGAAAGGTGAAGATGTTGAGAAACTGCGTCAGGACCTGACCAAGCAAATGGGTGTGCCTGTGCACATCAATATCGAAGAGATCCGTAAGCCGGAGCTCGACGGTATGCTGGTTGCGCAGAGCGTAGCTCAGCAGCTGGAGCGTCGTGTAATGTTCCGTCGCGCTATGAAGCGCGCCGTACAGAACGCCATGCGCATTGGTGCCAAAGGCATCAAAATCCAAGTGAGCGGTCGTCTCGGCGGTGCTGAAATCGCACGTACTGAATGGTATCGCGAAGGTCGTGTGCCACTGCACACCCTGCGTGCCGACATCGACTATGCCAACTACGAAGCTCACACCACTTACGGTGTGATCGGTGTAAAGGTTTGGATCTTCAAAGGCGAAGTAATTGGTGGTCGCCAAGAAGAACTGAAACCACAAGCACCAGCGCCTCGTAAAAAAGCTGCTAAGTAAGGGGTACGCCAAATGTTGCAACCAAAGCGTACGAAGTTCCGCAAGCAGATGACAGGTCACAACCGTGGCCTGGCTCAGCGCGGTAGCAAAGTCAGCTTCGGCGAGTTCGCGCTGAAGTCTGTAGCTCGTGGTCGTCTCACCGCTCGTCAGATCGAATCAGCGCGTCGTGCACTGACCCGTCACGTTAAACGTGGCGGCAAGATCTGGATCCGTGTATTCCCGGACAAGCCTATCTCCAAAAAGCCCCTCGAAGTTCGGATGGGTAAAGGTAAGGGTAACGTGGAATACTGGGTTGCCCAGATTCAGCCAGGCAAAGTCCTGTATGAAATCGAGGGTGTAACTGAAGAGCTGGCGCGTGAGGCTTTTGCCCTGGCTGCTGCAAAGCTGCCGCTCGCCACCGCCTTTGTTAAACGGACGGTGATGTGATGAAAGCGAATGAACTTCGTGAAAAATCCGCACAGCAGCTGAACGAGCAACTGCTCGGCCTGCTGCGCGACCAGTTCAATCTGCGTATGCAGAAAGCAACTGGCCAGTTGGGGCAGTCTCATCTGCTCTCGCAAGTTAAACGTGACATCGCTCGCGTGAAGACTGTGCTCAACCAGCAGGCAGGTAAGTGATCATGGCTGAAGCCGAAAAGACTGTCCGTACGCTGACTGGCCGTGTTGTCAGCGACAAGATGGACAAAACCATCACCGTTTTGATCGAGCGTCGCGTTAAGCACCCGATCTACGGTAAATATGTTAAGCGTTCGACTAAGCTGCACGCGCACGACGAAACCAACCAGTGCCACATCGGCGACAAAGTCACTATTCGTGAAACTCGTCCGCTGGCCAAGACCAAGTCTTGGGCACTGGTTGATGTTCTCGAACGCGCTGTGGAAGTCTAAGGACTAGGGGTCGGAGAAATTATATGATTCAGACTCAATCCATGCTCGATGTGGCCGATAACAGCGGCGCTCGCCGTGTTATGTGCATCAAGGTGCTGGGTGGCTCCCATCGTCGTTACGCTGGTATCGGTGACATCATCAAAGTTACCGTGAAGGAAGCAATTCCTCGCGGTAAGGTGAAAAAAGGCCAAGTGATGACTGCTGTTGTAGTCCGCACTCGTCACGGCGTACGCCGTGCAGATGGCTCCATTATCCGCTTTGATGGCAACGCTGCTGTTCTTCTGAACAACAAGCAAGAGCCGATCGGCACCCGTATCTTTGGGCCAGTGACCCGTGAACTTCGTACTGAGAAGTTCATGAAGATCGTCTCGCTCGCCCCAGAAGTGCTGTAAGGAGATCCGACATGCAAAAGATTCGTCGTGACGACGAGATCATCGTGATCGCCGGCAAAGACAAAGGTAAGCGCGGTAAGGTGCTTAAGGTTCTCGCTAATAACCGTCTGGTTATCGGTGGTCTGAACCTGGTTAAGCGTCATACCAAGCCTAACCCGATGTCGGGCGTGCAAGGCGGTATCGTCGAAAAAGAAGCTCCACTGGATGCTTCTAACGTCGCCATTTTCAACGGCGAAACCAACAAGGCTGACCGCGTTGGTTTCAAAGTAGAAGATGGCAAGAAAATTCGTGTCTTCAAGTCGACCCAAAAAGCGGTTGATGCTTGAACACTGCTAGGTAGAAGACCATGGCACGACTAAAAGAGATTTACTGGAAAGAAATCGCACCGAAGCTTAAGGAAGAACTTAAGCTTTCGAACGTGATGGAAGTTCCACGCGTTACCAAAATCACCCTGAACATGGGTTTGGGCGAAGCGGTCGGTGATAAAAAAGTCATCGAGCACGCTGTTGCTGACCTGGAAAAGATCACCGGCCAAAAAGTCGTTGTGACCTACGCTCGCAAATCCATCGCTGGCTTTAAAGTCCGTGAAGGCTGGCCGATCGGCGTCAAAGTGACTCTGCGCCGTGAGCGTATGTACGAATTCCTGGATCGTCTGCTGTCGATCTCCCTGCCTCGGGTCCGCGACTTCCGCGGCCTGAATGCCAAGTCCTTCGATGGTCGTGGTAACTACAGCATGGGCGTGAAAGAGCAGATCATTTTCCCGGAAATCGACTACGACAAGATCGATGCTCTCCGCGGTCTGGACATCACCCTGACCACCACTGCCAAGAACGATGATGAAGGTCGCGCCCTGTTGCGTGCTTTCAAATTCCCGTTCCGCAACTGATTGGAGTAGGACCATGGCCAAGATGAGCATGAAAAACCGCGAGCTGAAACGTCAGCTCACGGTTGCCAAGTACGCCAAGAAGCGTGCAGCACTGAAAGCAATCATCGTTGATCTGAACGCAAGTCCAGAAGCGCGTTGGGAAGCTACAGTTGCTCTGCAGAAGCAGCCACGTGACGCAAGCGCTTCGCGCATGCGTAACCGCTGCCGCCTGACCGGTCGTCCACACGGCGTTTACCGCAAGTTCGGCCTCGGCCGTAACAAACTGCGTGAAGCGGCAATGCGTGGTGACGTACCAGGTCTGGTTAAAGCCAGCTGGTAAGTACTTTCAACGTCTCGGTGGGCAGAATCGCAAGATACTGACCGCCGGTGGCCTTGAATCTGGATCAAGCCCCTTTTGGGGCTTGTTTCATTTCTGTAGTGTGTCTAAAATACGCGGCTCGCCTGAGCCCGTGTTTTTTATACTCGGAGATTCTCGGCGACATATGTAGCCGCAAGGCTAATTTTTTTGTATTAGGAGCGTCTAGCCCATGAGTATGCAGGACCCGTTAGCGGACATGCTAACTCGTATCCGTAATGCCCAGATGGCTGAAAAGTCCGTCGTAAGCATGCCATCTTCCAAGTTGAAGGTAGCTGTTGCCAAAGTCCTGAAAGACGAAGGCTACATTGCGGGTTATCAGATCAGCAGCGAAACCAAGCCACTGCTGTCCATCGAGCTGAAGTACTTCGAAGGCCGTTCGGTCATCGAGGAAGTGAAGCGCGTTAGCCGTCCAGGCCTGCGTCAGTACAAGTCCGCTGAAGATCTGCCGAAAGTTCGTGGCGGTCTCGGCGTGTCTATCGTCTCCACCAATAAAGGTGTGATGACGGATCGTGCTGCGCGCGCTGCCGGTGTCGGCGGCGAAGTTCTTTGCACTGTGTTCTAAGGGGGGATAAGCATGTCTCGCGTCGCTAAGAACCCCGTTAAGCTGCCAGCCGGTGTCGAAGTAAAATTCGCAGGCCAACAGCTTTCGGTGAAGGGTGCCAAGGGCACTCTTGAACTGAACATCCATTCGTCCGTTGAGATCGTTGAAGAAGCTGGTGAGCTGCGTTTCGCTGCTCGCAATGGCGATCAACAAACTCGCGCAATGGCCGGTACCACGCGTGCGTTGGTAAACAACATGGTCCAAGGCGTAAGCCAAGGCTTCGAGCGTAAGCTCCAGCTGGTCGGTGTTGGTTACAAAGCGCAAGCAAAAGGCACGGTGTTGAACCTTGCCCTTGGCTTCTCGCACCCAGTGGATTACGAACTGCCGGAAGGCATCACCGCTGAGACCCCTAGCCAAACAGATATCCTGATCAAGGGCATCGATAAGCAGCTGGTAGGTCAGGTGGCCGCTGAGATCCGCGACTTCCGTCCACCAGAGCCGTACAAAGGCAAAGGTGTGCGCTACGCGGACGAAGTCGTCCGTCGTAAAGAAGCCAAGAAGAAGTAGGGCATAGCAAATGACCGACAAAAAAGTTACTCGACTGCGTCGCGCTCGCAAAGCACGCCTGAAAATGCACGAACTCGAAGTCGTGCGTCTCTGCGTGTATCGCTCGTCGCAGCACATCTACGCCCAGGTCATCTCGGCCGACGGCAACAAAGTCCTGGCAAGCGCCTCGACTTTGGATAAAGAACTGCGTGATGGTGCCACTGGCAACATCGACGCGGCCACTAAGGTTGGCCAGCTGGTCGCTACGCGTGCTAAGGCCGCTGGCGTCTCGCAAGTGGCTTTCGACCGCTCTGGCTTCAAGTACCACGGCCGCGTTAAAGCGCTGGCTGATGCTGCTCGTGAAGCTGGGCTGGAGTTCTAAGTTATGTCAAATAACGACCAAAAGCGCGACGAAGGCTACATTGAGAAGCTGGTTCAAGTTAACCGCGTAGCCAAAACCGTTAAAGGCGGCCGTATCTTCACTTTCACCGCGTTGACCGTGGTGGGTGATGGTAAAGGGCGTGTTGGCTTCGGCCGTGGCAAGTCACGTGAAGTGCCTGCTGCGATCCAGAAGGCAATGGAAGCTGCTCGTCGCAACATGATCCAAGTTGATCTGAACGGCACCACGCTGCAGTACGCAATGAAGTCCGCCCATGGCGCTTCGAAGGTGTACATGCAGCCTGCTTCTGAAGGTACCGGTATCATCGCTGGCGGCGCTATGCGTGCTGTCCTCGAAGTTGCTGGCGTTCAGAACGTTCTGGCCAAGTGCTACGGCTCGACTAACCCGGTAAACGTGGTTCACGCCACTTTCAAAGGTTTGAAAGCTATGCAGTCTCCTGAGTCCATTGCTGCCAAGCGCGGCTTGACTGTCAAGGAGATCTTCTGATCATGGCTACCGTTAAAGTAACGCTGATCAAAAGCATGACCGGTCGCATCCCTAACCACAAATTGTGCGTTAAGGGTTTGGGTCTGCGTCGCATCGGTCACACTGTAGAAGTCCAGGATACTCCCGAGAATCGCGGGATGATCAACAAGGCTTACTACATGCTGCGTGTCGAGGGTTAATCGATGAAACTCAATGATCTGAGTCCAGCGCCGGGTTCCCGTCGCGAAAAGCATCGTCCGGGCCGTGGTATCGGTAGCGGTTTGGGTAAGACTGGTGGCCGTGGCCACAAAGGTCAAACCTCCCGCTCCGGTGGCACCATTGCTCCAGGCTTTGAAGGCGGTCAACAGCCGCTGCATCGTCGCCTGCCTAAGTTCGGTTTCGTATCCCTGAAAGCCATGGACCGCGCAGAAGTGCGTCTGTCCGAGCTGGCTAAAGTGGAAGGCGACATCGTTACTGTGCAGACCCTGAAAGATGCCAACGTGATCAACGTCAACGTACAGCGTGTGAAAATCATGCTGTCCGGTGAAGTGACTCGCGCTGTCACTATCGGCAAGGGAATCGGCGCCACCAAAGGTGCGCGTTCGGCTATCGAAGCAGCTGGCGGCAAGTTCGAGGAATAAATGGCTAAGCAAGGTGCTCTCTCAGCGCTCGGCAAAGGCGGTATGTCTGAACTTTGGGCTCGTCTGCGTTTTCTGTTCCTGGCGATTATCGTCTACCGAATAGGCGCACACATCCCGGTTCCAGGTATCAACCCGGACCGACTCGCAGACCTGTTTCGACAGAATGAGGGGACCATTCTTAGCTTGTTCAACATGTTTTCCGGCGGCGCGCTGGAACGGATGAGCATCTTTGCACTGGGGATCATGCCGTACATTTCGGCATCGATCATCATGCAACTGATGACCGCCGTCAGCCCGCAGCTGGAGCAGTTGAAGAAGGAAGGTGAAGCTGGCCGTCGCAAGATTAGCCAGTACACCCGCTACGGCACTGTCATCCTCGCTCTGGTTCAAGCTATCGGCATGTCCGTTGGCTTGGCAGGGCAGGGGATAGCGTTCACTGCTGACTTTGGCTTCTATTTCGTTGCGGTATCCACGTTTGTGGCTGGCGCGATGTTCATGATGTGGCTGGGTGAGCAGATTACTGAGCGTGGTGTTGGTAACGGTATCTCGATGTTGATTTTCGCAGGTATCGTCGCCGGTCTTCCGAGAGCAATCGGGCAGTCTTTCGAGTCTGCACGTCAGGGTGATATCAACATCTTCGCCTTGGTTGCTATCGGTTTGCTGGCAGTAGCGATTATCGGTTTTGTGGTGTTCATTGAGCGTGGCCAGCGTCGTATTGCTGTTCACTACGCCAAGCGTCAGCAGGGCCGTAAGGTCTTCGCTGCGCAGACCAGCCACTTGCCGCTGAAAGTGAATATGGCCGGTGTTATTCCGGCAATTTTCGCGAGCAGCATTTTGCTGTTTCCGGCTTCGTTGGGTACCTGGTTTGGTCAGTCTGAAAATATGGGCTGGCTGCAGGACCTCTCTCAGTCGATCGCTCCTGGTCAGCCGTTGAATATTCTGCTGTTTAGTGCAGGGATTATTTTCTTCTGCTTCTTCTATACGGCGTTGATGTTCAATCCGAAAGACGTAGCGGAAAACCTGAAGAAGTCCGGTGCCTTTATTCCGGGCATCCGTCCAGGTGAGCAGTCGGCACGCTACATTGATGGCGTTCTGACTCGTTTGACCCTGTTCGGTGCTCTATATATGACGGCCGTGTGCTTGCTTCCCCAGTTCCTGGTGGTTGCAGCAAACGTTCCGTTCTACCTTGGCGGGACCTCGTTGCTGATCGTGGTCGTGGTTGTGATGGACTTCATGTCCCAAGTACAATCGCACCTCGTTTCGCACCAGTACGAATCCCTGATGAAGAAAGCCAACCTGAAGGGTTACGGCAGCGGCATGTTGCGCTGAGTACCCATAAGGTTCGAGGAGTTGGTGATGAAAGTTCGTGCATCGGTGAAAAAGCTGTGCCGTAACTGCAAAATTATTCGCCGCGAAGGTGTTGTTCGAGTAATTTGCAGCGCGGAACCGCGTCACAAACAGCGCCAAGGCTGAGTGTGATCCGCTTGAAGCCCGGCAGCTAGTGCGCTGCCGGGTTGATTATTTGTTATTACAGCGATATTATCTCGCGCCCTATTTCTTGGCTTCCGGGGCGTAGGTAGCTGTCAATTGGAGTCCCACTGAATGGCCCGTATTGCAGGCGTTAACATTCCAGATAACAAGCACACTGTTATCTCGCTGACCTACATCTATGGTGTTGGTCGCACTACTGCGCAGAAAATTTGCGCAGATACTGGGGTAAACCCAGCCGCAAAGATTAAAGATCTGAGCGACGAGCAGATTGAGCTGTTGCGTGGCGAAGTGGCGAAGTTCACCACTGAAGGTGACCTGCGTCGCGAAATCAACATGAAAATCAAGCGTTTGATGGACCTCGGTTGCTACCGTGGTCTGCGTCATCGTCGTGGTCTTCCAGTGCGCGGTCAGCGTACCAAGACTAACGCGCGTACCCGTAAAGGTCCGCGTAAGCCGATCCGCAAGTAATCGCCCACGCGAATCGACAGGAAATTAATCATGGCAAAACCTGCTGCTCGTCCTCGTAAAAAAGTTAAAAAGACAGTGGTTGATGGCATCGCCCACATCCATGCTTCTTTTAACAACACAATCGTGACCATCACCGACCGTCAAGGTAACGCGCTGTCTTGGGCTACCTCTGGTGGTTCGGGTTTCCGCGGTTCCCGCAAGTCCACCCCGTTTGCTGCTCAAGTAGCTGCTGAACGTGCTGGTCAAGCTGCGCTGGAATACGGCCTGAAAAACCTCGACGTCAATGTCAAAGGTCCAGGTCCAGGTCGTGAGTCTGCTGTCCGTGCTTTGAACGGCTGTGGCTATAAGATCGCCAGCATCACCGACGTGACGCCAATCCCGCACAACGGGTGCCGTCCGCCGAAGAAGCGCCGCGTGTAATCCAGGAGATTGTAAAGAATGGCTCGTTACATTGGTCCAAAATGCAAACTCGCTCGTCGCGAAGGCACCGATCTCTTCCTGAAGAGCGGCGTGCGCGCGATCGAATCGAAGTGCAACATTGAAGCAGCACCTGGTATCCACGGCCAACGCCGCGGTCGCCAGTCCGATTACGGCACCCAACTGCGTGAAAAGCAGAAGGTCCGTCGTATTTACGGCGTTCTCGAGCGTCAGTTCAGCGGCTACTACAAAGAAGCTGCTGGCAAGAAAGGTGCAACCGGTGAAAACCTGCTGCAACTTCTCGAATGCCGTCTGGACAACGTTGTATACCGTATGGGCTTTGGTTCGACTCGTGCCGAATCCCGTCAGCTGGTATCGCACAAATCCGTCAGCGTAAACGGCCAAACCGTTAACGTACCGTCTTACCAGGTTCGTGCTGGTGACGTGGTCGCGATTCGCGAGAAAGCAAAAAACCAACTTCGCATTGTCCAAGCTCTCGATCTGTGTGCCCAACGTGGCCGCGTAGAATGGGTAGAAGTAGACACTGAGAAGAAGTCGGGCGTTTTCAAGAACGTTCCTGCTCGCAGTGATCTGTCCGCCGACATCAACGAAAGCCTGATTGTCGAGCTCTACTCCAAGTAAGGGCTAGAAAATAGGTGCATCCATGCAGATTTCGGTAAATGAGTTCCTGACACCCCGCCACATTGATGTGCAGGTTGTCAGTCCAACCCGCGCCAAGATCACTCTCGAGCCTCTCGAGCGTGGTTTTGGCCACACCCTGGGCAACGCGCTGCGCCGCATCCTGTTGTCCTCAATGCCCGGCTGTGCAGTAGTCGAGGCCGAGATTGACGGTGTGCTCCACGAGTACAGCGCCATCGAAGGTGTACAGGAAGACGTAATTGAAATCCTGTTGAACCTTAAAGGTCTGGCTATCAAGCTACACGGCCGTGACGAAGTTACGCTGACCTTGTCGAAGAAGGGTTCGGGGGTGGTTACCGCTGCCGATATTCAGCTGGATCATGATGTCGAGATCGTTAACCCCGATCACGTAATCGCTAACCTGGCGTCTAACGGCGCCCTGAACATGAAGCTCACCGTAGCTCGTGGTCGTGGTTATGAACCGGCCGACTCGCGTCAGAGCGATGAAGACGAAAGCCGCAGCATTGGTCGCTTGCAGCTTGACTCTTCGTTCAGCCCGGTTCGCCGTATCGCATACGTGGTGGAAAACGCCCGTGTCGAGCAGCGTACTAACCTGGACAAGCTGGTTATTGATCTGGAAACCAACGGTACTCTGGATCCTGAAGAGGCTATCCGCCGCGCTGCAACCATTCTGCAACAGCAGTTGGCTGCGTTCGTCGACCTCAAAGGTGACAGCGAACCAGTGGTAATCGAGCAGGAAGACGAGATCGATCCGATCCTGCTTCGCCCGGTTGACGATCTGGAACTGACTGTACGTTCGGCTAACTGCCTTAAGGCGGAAAACATTTACTACATCGGCGACCTGATTCAGCGTACCGAAGTAGAACTGTTGAAGACTCCGAACCTGGGCAAGAAATCCTTGACTGAAATCAAGGACGTTCTGGCCTCCCGCGGTCTGTCCCTCGGCATGCGCCTCGACAACTGGCCGCCTGCAAGTCTTAAGAAGGACGACAAGGCGACTGCCTGATCGTCGTAATCACCGAACGTGAGTTTGGTAAGGAATGAACCATGCGTCATCGTAAAAGTGGTCGTCACCTGAGCCGTACCAGCTCGCACCGCAAGGCCATGTTTCAAAACATGGCGGTGTCGCTGTTCGAGCACGAGCTGATCAAAACTACACTGCCGAAAGCTAAAGAACTGCGTCGCGTTGCTGAGCCGCTGATCACTTTGGCCAAGACAGACAGCCTGGCTAACCGCCGTCTGGCTTTCGACCGTACTCGCTCGAAAGCTATCGTTGGTAAGCTCTTCAACGACCTGGGCAAGCGTTATGCTACCCGTGAGGGTGGCTACCTGCGCATCCTCAAGTGCGGTTTCCGCACTGGCGACAACGCTCCTATGGCGTACGTCGAGTTGGTTGATCGTGCTACTGCCGGCGAAGCTGTAAGCGCCGAGTAAGACGACAGTCTGTAACGAAAAACCGGACCTAGTGTCCGGTTTTTTGTGGGCGTAAGAAAAGCCGTCTATATTCCTCACTCCACTTGCGCATTTTTATTAAACCAACAGCTAAGTGTGTGGGTGGCAAATTAGTTATTTTCTATCAAAGTCCATGAATCAATGCATTTGATGGTGTTATCTTGATGGTCAATACTCCCTCCAGCCGATTAGCCGGCAGTTTTATGATTCACCTGAGGAAGATTGAACATGAGCACAATCCTTACCACCGCCAGCGGCGCACCTGTTGCCGATAATCAGAATTCGCGTACCGCCGGCCCTCGCGGTCCAGTGCTGCTTGATGACTTTCATCTCCTCGAAAAGCTTGCGCACTTCAATCGGGAAAACATTCCGGAGCGCCGCGTGCACGCCAAAGGTTCAGGTGCCCACGGCACATTCACTGTTACCCGCGACATTACCCAGTACTCCCGCGCCAAGCTGTTCGAGTCCATTGGCAAGAAAACCGCGACCTTCCTGCGTTTCTCGACTGTGGGTGGTGAGCGCGGCTCAGCGGACACTGCCCGTGACCCGCGTGGTTTTGCACTGAAGTTCTACACCGAAGAAGGCAACTGGGACATCGTTGGCAACAACACACCAGTGTTCTTCATTCGTGATCCGCTGAAGTTCCCGGACTTTATTCACACCCAGAAGCGCCTGCCGCAAACGAACCTTAAAAGCGCGCAGGCGGTGTGGGACTTCTGGTCGCTGTCTCCGGAGTCATTGCACCAGATTACTATTTTGTTTTCGGACCGTGGCACGCCGGACGGCTTCCGCCATATGCACGGCTTCGGCAGCCATACCTACAGCCTGATCAACGCCAGAGGCGAGCGGCACTGGGTGAAATGGCACTACAAAACCAAGCAAGGCATCAAGAACCTGACGCCTGAAGAGGCAACCCGCCTTGCCGGCACCGACCCTGATTACGCTCAACGCGACCTGTTCAGCGCGATTCAACGCGGGGACTTTCCCAAGTGGAGCGTTAACATTCAGATCATGACCGAAGCTCAGGCTGCGGCTCACTACGAAAACCCGTTCGACGTGACCAAGACTTGGTCGCAGTCCGAGTTTCCGTTGATCGAGATTGGCGAGCTGGAGTTGAACCGTAACCCGCTCAACTACTTTGCCGAGGTCGAGCAGGCTACTTTTGGCCCGAGCAATATGGTCCCTGGTGTCGGCCTGTCGCCTGACCGTATGCTTCAAGGTCGCGTATTCGCTTACGGGGACGCCCACCGCTATCGTGTGGGCACCAATCACCAGCAGTTGCCAATCAACGCGCCACTGCAACCGGCCAATCACTACCAGCGTGACGGCTCGATGGCGTTCGGTGCCAATGGTGGTGCGTCGCCTAACTATGAGCCCAACACTGTCGCCGGTACGCCGCAACAAGCGCCACAGTATGCTGAGCCGCCTTTGGCGCTCCGGGGTGCGGCAGATCGTTACGATCAGCGTGAAGACACTGACTACTATAGCCACGCTGGCGCGTTGTTCCGCCTGCAGACCGATGCCCAGAAGACGCTGCTGATCAACAACATCGCGGGCGCCATGGCGGGCGTTAGCAGCAACGTGGTGCAACTGCAGCTCCAGCATTTTTTCAAAGCGGACCCTGCTTACGCACAAGGTATTGCAAGCGCACTGGGTGTAACGATGAACTGACTCTAAACGAGAAGCAGAACCGCCCTCATTTGGGCGGTTTTTGCGTTATTTCAGCTACGTTTCGCGGTAAATCTTCACGTTTCTGCCGTTTGTCTCGTGACCTGCAGGTCATCATGGTTCAAACTACAGGCTTTCAAGTAGGGAGATGTAGGGCGATGCAAGGTCACCCCGACGTAATCGATTACCTCAACACGTTGCTGACGGGCGAACTGGCAGCTCGTGACCAATATTTCATCCATTCGCGTATGTACGAAGACTGGGGCTTTACCGAGCTCTACGAACGTATCAACCACGAAATGGAAGAAGAGGCACAGCACGCCGACGCACTGATGCGCCGTATCCTGATGCTCGAAGGCACGCCACGTATGCGTCCCGACGACCTGGATGTGGGCACCACGGTGCCTGACATGCTCGCAGCCGACCTTCGCCTTGAGTACAAGGTTCGCGCTGCGCTCTGCAAGGGCATCGAGCTCTGCGAGCAGCACAGCGACTATGTCACCCGCGAAATTCTCCGCGTGCAGTTGAATGACACCGAAGAAGATCACACGTACTGGCTGGAAAAGCAGTTGGGCCTGATCAAGCTGGTCGGCCTGGAGAATTACCTGCAATCGCAGTTCTGATTCCCGGCTACAAAAAAGCCCCTGTCACCGCAAAGTGACAGGGGCTTTTTCATGTGCCCGATAAATCAGGCTTTGTCGCGTGCCAGTAACGGCTTCAAGTAATAACCCGTGTGCGATTGCGGCATTTCGGAGACCTGCTCCGGCGTACCTACCGCAATGATCTGGCCGCCCTTGGAACCGCCTTCCGGGCCAAGGTCGACCAGCCAGTCGGCAGTCTTGATCACATCAAGGTTGTGCTCGATCACTACCACGGTATTGCCATGGTCCCGCAGGCGGTGCAGCACATCCAGCAGTTGCTGAATATCGGCGAAGTGCAGGCCGGTAGTCGGCTCATCAAGGATGTACAAGGTCTTGCCGGTATCTCGCTTGGACAGCTCGCGGGACAGCTTGACCCGCTGCGCTTCACCACCCGACAGCGTGGTCGCCGATTGGCCCAGCTTGATATACGACAGGCCCACATCCATCAGTGTTTGCAGCTTGCGCGCCAACGCTGGAACCGCGTCAAAGAACACCCGCGCTTCCTCGATGGTCATCTCCAGGGTTTCGTGGATGTTCTTGCCCTTGTATTTGATCTCAAGGGTTTCGCGGTTGTAGCGTTTGCTCTTGCACACGTCGCACGGCACGTAGATGTCCGGCAGGAAGTGCATCTCCACCTTGATCAAGCCATCGCCTTGGCACGCTTCGCAGCGCCCGCCCTTGACGTTGAACGAGAACCGGCCAGGCCCGTAGCCGCGTGAGCGGGATTCGGGAACCCCGGCGAACAGCTCGCGAATCGGCGTAAACAGCCCGGTGTAGGTGGCAGGGTTGGAGCGCGGCGTGCGGCCAATCGGGCTTTGGTCGATGTCGACCACTTTGTCCAAAAGGTCCAGGCCTTTAATGCTGTCGTGTGCAGCTGCCTCCAGGGTAGTCGCGCCATTGAGGGCGGTTGCACTCAACGGGAACAGCGTGTTGTTGATCAGCGTCGACTTGCCTGAACCGGACACGCCCGTCACACAGGTCAGCAGGCCCAGAGGAATTTCCAGGTCGACATTGCGCAAGTTGTTGCCGCGCGCGCCCTTGAGGTGCAACGCCGCCTTTTTGTTACGCGGTGTACGTTTGGCCGGGACTTCAATTTTCACGCGACCCGACAAGTACTTGCCCGTCAGCGAGTCAGGATGAGCCATCACCTCGGCCGGTGTACCTTGCGCAACAATATGCCCGCCATGCACACCCGCACCGGGGCCAATATCGACCACGTAATCCGCCAGGCGAATCGCATCTTCGTCGTGTTCGACCACGATCACCGTGTTGCCGATGTCCCGCAGGTGCTTCAGCGTTCCCAGCAGGCGATCATTGTCGCGCTGGTGCAAACCAATCGACGGTTCGTCGAGGATGTACAGCACGCCCACGAGGCCTGCGCCAATCTGGCTTGCCAGACGAATCCGCTGGGCTTCACCGCCCGATAGCGTATCGGCGCTGCGATCAAGTGACAGGTAATCCAGGCCCACGTTAACCAGGAACTGCAGGCGCTCACGGATCTCCTTGAGGATCTTGTCGGCAATTTCTCCGCGACGCCCGGTCAGCTTGAGCACGCCGAAGTATTCACAGGCGTCACCGATCGGCAGGCTGGTCACCGCAGGCAAGGTCTTTTCACCCACCCACACGTGCCGCGCTTCGCGGCGCAGGCGAGTGCCCCGGCAATCCGGGCAAGGCTGAGTGCTGAGGAATTTTGCCAACTCTTCACGTACGCTTGCGGACTCGGTTTCGCGGTAGCGACGCTCCAGGTTCGGCACGATGCCTTCGAACGGGTGCGAGCGTTTAACGATGTCACCGCGGTCGTTCAAGTACTTGAAGTCGACGTTCTGCGAGCCGCTGCCGTGCAGAATGACTTTTTGCTGGTCTGCCGGCAGTTGGTTAAACGGCACTTCCAGGCTGAACTTGTAGTGGGACGCTAAAGACCCGAGCATCTGGAAGTAGTAGACGTTACGCCTGTCCCAGCCGCGTATCGCGCCCTCCGCCAGGGTCAGGTCGCCGTTGACCAGGCGCTTGATGTCGAAGAACTGCTTCACCCCCAGGCCATCACACGTCGGGCAGGCGCCCGCCGGGTTGTTGAAGGAAAACAGCTTGGGCTCCAACTCGCTGATCGCGTGGCCACAGATGGGGCACGCGAAGCGCGCCGAGAAGATGATCTCTTCGCCCGGCTCGTCGTCCATTGGCGCGACCAGGGCAATGCCGTCCGCCAGCTTCAATGCGGTTTCGAACGACTCCGCCAAACGCTGCTGCAAGTCGGCGCGCACTTTGAAGCGGTCGACCACTACATCAATCGAGTGCTTCTTTTGCTTGTCGAGCTTCGGCGCTTCATCCAGCTCATACAGCTTGCCGTTGATGCGTGCACGCACAAAACCCTGCGCACGCAGCTCTTCGAAAACCGAAAGGTGTTCACCCTTGCGCTCACGAATCACCGGCGCCAGCAGCATCAGCTTGGCGCCTTCCGGCTGGGCCAGCACCAGGTCAACCATTTGGCTGACGGTCTGGGCTTCCAGCGGAATATCGTGATCCGGGCAGCGCGGAATACCCACCCGCGCGTACAGCAGACGCAGGTAGTCATAAATTTCGGTAATGGTGCCCACGGTGGAACGTGGGTTATGGGAGGTCGACTTCTGCTCGATGGAAATCGCAGGCGACAGGCCTTCAATGGTGTCAACGTCGGGCTTTTCCATCATCGACAGGAATTGCCGGGCATAGGCCGACAGCGATTCCACGTAACGACGCTGGCCTTCGGCATACAGCGTGTCAAACGCCAGCGATGATTTGCCGGACCCGGACAAACCGGTGATGACGATCAGTTTGTCCCGAGGCAGGGTCAGGTCGATGTTCTTCAGGTTGTGGGTTCTAGCCCCACGAATCAGGATCTTGTCCAAGATGGCCTCGCACGGCGGGCGTAAATAATGCCGGAGTATACGGCTAAAGACTGGATGAATATACACTGTCAAAGTGCCGGGTGCAGCCTTACATGAAAGCTGCGCGGCAAAGCGCCGCATATACCCTCTCAATCGATGGGACTGGTAGAATCGCCGGCGGTTCACACGAGGTTTTTCCATGCACGATCCCCACAGCGAACGCATGAGTAGCGGCGAGACCCGAGCGGCAAGCGGTCTGGCCCTGGTGTTCGCCTTCCGTATGCTGGGCATGTTTATGGTGTTGCCGGTGCTGGCGACCTATGGGATGGATCTCGCAGGCGCAACCCCCGCCCTGATCGGCCTGGCGATTGGCGCCTATGGCCTGACCCAGGCGATTTTTCAGATTCCGTTCGGGATCATTTCCGACCGCATTGGCCGCCGCCCGGTGATTTACCTCGGGCTGATCGTGTTCGCACTCGGCAGTGTGCTCGCGGCCCAGTCCGACTCGATCTGGGGCGTGATTGCCGGGCGCATCCTGCAAGGTGCCGGGGCGATTTCCGCTGCGGTCATGGCGCTGCTCTCGGATTTGACCCGCGAACAACACCGCACCAAGGCCATGGCCATGATCGGCATGACCATCGGGCTGTCATTCGCCGTGGCGATGGTGGTCGGCCCCTTGCTGACGCGCGCCTTTGGTTTGCACGGGCTGTTCCTCGCCACCGGCGGGATGGCGTTGTTCGGTATCGTGATCGTGGCCTTTATGGTCCCGCATTCCACAGGCACCTTGCAGCACCGTGAATCGGGCGTTGCGCGCAAGGCGCTGTTGCCGACGCTCAAGCATCCAGACCTGCTGCGCCTGGATTTAGGTATCTTCGTGTTGCACGCGATGCTGATGTGCAGCTTCGTCGCACTGCCCCTGGCACTGGTCGAAAAAGCCGGCCTGCCCAAGGAACAGCACTGGTGGGTGTACCTCACGGCACTGCTGATTTCGTTCTTCGCCATGATCCCGTTCATCATCTACGGCGAGAAGAAACGCAAAATGAAACGAGTTTTACTCGGCGCCGTCGCGACGCTGATGCTCACTGAGCTATTCTTCTGGAAGTTCGGCGACAGCCTGCGGGCGCTGGTAACGGGCACGGTGGTGTTTTTCACTGCGTTCAACCTGCTGGAGGCGTCGTTGCCTTCGCTGATCAGCAAAGTTTCACCGGCCGGTGGCAAGGGCACGGCGATGGGGGTTTATTCCACCAGCCAGTTCCTCGGCTCTGCACTGGGCGGCATCATGGGTGGCTGGATGTTCCAGCATGGCGGTTTGTCAGTTGTGTTCCTCGGATGCGCAGGTCTGGCTGCCCTCTGGCTAGCCTTTGCTGTTACCATGCGCGAACCTCCCTATGTGACGAGCCTGCGTTTGCCGTTATCGCCAGAAGCGATCCGCGAAGTCGGTCTGGTTGAGCGCCTTAAGGCTGTCGCAGGGGTTACGGATGCCGTGGTTATTGCTGAAGAAGCCGCCATCTACATCAAATTGGACACCGAATTATTGGATCGCGCGACGCTTGAGCAACTGGTCAACCCAGTGCCGACAGCGCGCCCAGCTTAGGAGAACGTTATGGCCCGTGGGGTTAACAAAGTCATATTGGTCGGTACATGCGGCCAGGATCCCGAAGTTCGCTACTTGCCTAACGGTAACGCCGTGACCAACCTGAGTCTGGCGACCAGCGAACAGTGGACTGACAAGCAAACCGGCCAGAAGGTCGAGAAAACCGAATGGCACCGCGTGTCGATGTTCGGCAAGGTGGCAGAGATCGCCGGTGAATACCTGCGCAAAGGTTCGCAGGTGTACATCGAAGGCAAACTGCAAACCCGCGAGTGGGAAAAAGACGGTATCAAGCGTTACACCACTGAAATCGTGGTCGACATGCAAGGCACCATGCAACTGCTGGGCGGCCGTCCACAGGGCGACCAACAGGGCCAGGGCGGCATGTCCAACTCGGCACCGCGCCCACAGCAGTCGCGTCCGCAACCAAGCCAACAGCCAAGCCAGCAGCCACAGCGTGAGTCGCGCCCAGCGCCACAGCAGGCCGCGCCGCAACCGGCTCCGGATTTCGACAGCTTTGATGACGATATTCCGTTCTAGGGTCTAAGCCCCACGAACAAGCAACCCCCCGCAGGCGAAAGCCTCGGGGGGTTTTTATTACGTCCGATCAAGCGTCCACCTCGCCTGGCCAGGCGCTGGCATCAGGTCTGTGCAGCATTTGTACTCATGCCTCACAAGATTTAGGCTGTCGCCAACCTCAAAAAACAAAGGAGAGCCGTGATGACCTGGTCAGCCAAGCAGTACACGATGTTTGAGCAGCAGCGCACACGCCCGGTGCGTGATCTGGTCGCGGCCATTGCGAATACCGACGTGCGTACTGCCGTTGACCTGGGTTGTGGTCCCGGTAATTCCACCGAAGTGTTGGCCCAGCGCTTCCCGCAGGCGCATATCACTGGCCTCGACAGTTCCGATGACATGCTGGTCGACGCGCGTAAACGCTTGCCGGCGCTGAACTTCGAACTGGCGGACATTGGTGCATGGAAGCCTGCGCAAGCATTCGATGTGATCCTCGCCAACGCGTCCCTGCAATGGCTGCCCAACCACGCCACGCTCTATCCGCACCTGGTTAACCAGCTGAGGCCTGGTGGTACGCTGGCGGTGCAAACCCCGGACAACCTTGACGAACCTGCCCACCGGCTGGCGCGTGAAGTGGCTGCCGATGGCCCATGGGCTGCAAAGATTGGTGCGGTTAAACACAATGAGCGGCACACCGCGAGTTACTACTACGAATTGCTGAGCCAGCAGTGCAGTACGGTTGATGTGTGGCGCACCACCTACCTGCACCCGTTGGTGGGGCACGCGGCGGTGGTGGAATGGTTCAAGGCTTCGGCATTGCGGCCATTTCTTGCACCGCTGTCCGATAGCGAGAAGGCCGCATTCCTGGAGGATTACCAGGCGCGGATTACTCAGGCTTATCCAGCCTTGGCCGACGGAACCGTGCTGCTGCCTTTCCCACGGCTGTTTATCATCGCAACCCGCTGAACCGGGCAATCAAGTGGCGGTTATGCGGCCGCCGCTTGCGCCTTCAGGTAGTCATCCGCCGAGACCACACTCGCGTAGCCAAAGCCCAGCGAGGCCATGTAAGCACCGTGCACCTGCGCGGCCGGGATGACCTCGCCATTGAATTGCTGATCGCAAGTTGCGCACGCGTCATGGATCACCGTGACCGTGTAGCCCAAATCTGCAGCCGCGCGAACCACCGCGTCGATGCACATGTGGCTCATGCTGCCGACCACCACCACGTCGGTGATGCTGCGTTTTTCCAGCAGCGCACGCAGCTCGGTGCCGCGAAACGCGTTCACGAAATGTTTAAGCACCACCGGTTCGTCGCCTTCGTTCAGCACTTTGGCATGCAAGTGCGCGCCCTCGGACGCTGGGGTGAAGAACGGCGCGTCCTCGGCGGTGAACTCATGGCGCACGTGAATCACCGCATCGCCGGCCTGACGGAAAGCGTTGAGTACCTGCGCCGCCTTGTCTGCCGCGGCTTCTACGCCATCAAGCGGCCACTTGCCTTGAGGAAAGTAGTCGTTCTGAATATCGATCAGGATGAGCGCTTGCTTGACCATACGTGTTGCCTCGTGATGGGTGACAGGGTCAATCTTAGCGTGCGCTGAGGCCAGGCGCGCCAGCTTAACGCGCTCACGCGGGGTTTTTTTTGACCCGCAACGCTTTAGCCTTGGCCTCCACGGCGAGGTACATCACCAGCGCGATCAGCAGCGGCAAAATAAAATAAATCGCCCGGTACGCAATCAAGCCCGCCAACAAGCTGCCGCGTGACGCCTCATGCTGCAACAGTGCAATAAACACCGCCTCCAGCACGCCCAGGCCCGCCGGGATATGCGTGACCACGCCGGCGATCGCACTGATCAGCAATACGCCCAGCACCAGCGGGTAATCCAGCTTGGCCGGCAACAGGGTGAAAATCACCGCTGCCATCAACGACCAGTTCAACGCGCCCATGGCTAACTGCAAACACGCCATGCGCAACGACGGCAGGTTGATCTCGATGCCCTTGATCGACCACGCGCGTTTTTTCGAAAACTGGCAGGCCGCCAGATACCCAAGGCTGACCAGCACCAACAACGCGCCGATGCCTTGCAAGGCGCCGCTGCTGACCTTCCAGCCCGGCGGCATGGTCACCAACCCACTGCTGAACACCACGCCCGCCAAGGCCATATAGCCAAACCAGTTGGTGGCCAGGCTCAGGCCGAGGATCTTGGCGATATTGCCGGTGCTCACGCCAAGCCGCGAATACAGCCGATAGCGCATGGCGATGCCGCCGACCCACGCGCTCAGGTTGAGGTTGAACGCATAGCTGATGATGCCCACCGGCAAAATCTGCTTCCAGCGCAGCGGTTGGCGAATGTAGGTGCGGCCGATCAGGTCGAAGCTCGCGTACACCAGGAAGCTGCACAGCGTCAGCGCGCCAGCGATCAGCAACGTGCGCAGCTTGAAGTCACCGAGCGTCTGCAGCACTTCGCTCCAGTCGATGCGCCGCGCGAGCAGGGTGAACAGCACGATCAGCAACAGGAAGAAGGCGATGGTCAGCGGTTTCTTCCAACGCGTGAAACGTGATCCGCTGGCTTCAGAGGTCATTGGCCGAGTTCTCGAAGGGTTTCAAGCGCGGTTTGTGCGCGGGTAACCAGCCTGTCAGCGCGGGGAAGTGGCGCATGACGTGGAACACCAGAAAACCGACCGTCAAGCGCCATAACCATAAACGCGGCTTGCGGTTTTCCGGCATGGTCTTGCAATGGTTTTTGGCGAGCAGTTCCAGGCTTTCATAAAGTTGCTGATTGAATGCACGGTCACGAATCAGCACGTTCGCTTCAAGGTTAAGCGACAGGCTCAGCGGGTCGAGGTTGCTTGAGCCCACGGTGCTCCAGTCGTCATCCACCAGCGCGACTTTGCCGTGCAGTGGGCGCTGGCAGTACTCGTGAATCACCACGCCATCCTTGAGCAAATAGTCATACAGCATGCGCGCTGCCAGCTTGGCCAACAGTACGTCGGGCTGGCCCTGCATGATCAGTTGCACGTGCACGCCACGCCGCGCGGCATTGCGAATTTCGCGCAGCAGGCGATAGCCGGGGAAGAAATAAGCGTTGGCAATCACCGCGCGCCGTTGGGCTTTGCTCAAGGCGTGGATATACGCTTCCTCAATGTCATCGCGGTGTTGCACGTTGTCGCGGTAAATCAAGCGCACCAGGCCGCTGTCGCCCTCCGTCGACCACGGCGACGGGCGTTGCTGGCGCCGTCGCCAGCCACGCCGCGTGCGCACTTGGCGGCCGCTTTGTGCGAGGGCGAAGTGGTGCAGGTCCGCCACCGCCGGGCCGATCACTTGCACCGCGTAATCCTGCTTGGCCTCGGGGCCGAAATCGCCCAGGTGATCGGCAGAAAAATTGATCCCGCCGATAAACGCCACCTCGGCGTCGACGACCACGATCTTGCGGTGCAGCCGGCGAAACCAGTTGGTGCGAAACCCGAGCGTCTTCGACGCCGGATCAAACATTTGCACCGTCACCCCGGCTTGCGCCAACTCGCCGAGAAACGACGGCGACAGCTCACCACAACCAAAACCGTCGAGGCTGGCCACAACCTTGACGCCGCGCTGCGCCGCGTCGATCAAAATGCTTTGCAGCTCATGACCAACCTTGTCTTCGAACAGGATAAAGGTCTCCAGCAGAATCTCCCGCCGCGCCTCGCGCATGGCCGCGAACACCGCCGGGAAGTACGCCTCGCCGTTTTCCAGCAGCTCAATGCGGTTGCCCGCCTGCCAGCCGTAATCCAGGTCGCGGGCCTTGGCGTCATCCGGCGGCTGGTCGGTGGCGATGTGCTCTACCGCAATGTTCATAGTTCGATCTCCACCGACAGCGGCACGTGGTCTGACAGATGGGACCAGGGTCGTGTCGTCAGCACTCTGGGGTTGTGCGCCTTCAAGTTGCGCACATAAATGCGGTCCAACGGCAGCAAGGGCAAGCGCGCGGGAAAGGTTCTTGCGGGTTTGCCGTGGGCTTGTACGAACACTTCCGTGAGCCCGCTTTGACTGAGGTCGGCCTTTTGGCGCCAGTCGTTGAAATCGCCGGCAACAATCAGCGGCGCATCCGCTGGAATCTCGCGGATGCGCTGCTCCAGCAAGCGCAATTGCTGCTGGCGATGCACCTCGCGCAGGCCCAGGTGCATGCAGATCGCATGCACCTCTTGCCCGCTGCCCGGCAGGCGCAGTACGCAATGCAGCAGGCCACGGTTTTCGTGGCCACTTTGCGAGATGTCGAGATTATCGTGGTGGGTGATCTGGAATTTCGACAGCAGCGCATTGCCGTGGTCGCCATGCGGGTAAACCGCGTTGCGCCCATAGGCGAATTGCGGCCAGATGCTGTCGGCCAAAAACTCGTACTGCGGCATGTTCGGCCAGTCGCTGTAGTGCTGTGGGTGGCGCTCATGGGTGCCGTGAATTTCTTGCAGGAACACCATGTCGGCGCCCACGCTGCGCACTGCTTCACGCAGCTCGGGCAGGATGAAACGTCGATTCAGGGCGGTGAAGCCCTTGTGGATATTAACCGTCAGCACCGTGAAGCGAGTGATGGCGACGCTGGGCGTAACGGGCACCCAGTCAGGAATCGCAGCCATGATTGCTCCTGTGAAAAAAGAGTGGGGGCCAAGCCCCCGTGTATGGCTGACTGCGATTTTTGCGTGAAAGTTTCCAACGTCCTACAGACGGCATACCACGCGGTATAACCGATCACGCAGCGCGTGCGGGGCGCAATTCCTTCATCGTGCTTGGGAACGATCAGCGGCAAACCCCGTCAGTTCCTTACAGACCCTGCTGAAGGAGCCCGGTGTTTTGCTGAATTCAAAGACTGCATTACTGCTTGGTGCGCTGCTGTTGTGTGGCAGTGGCGCGCTGCAAGCCGCTGCCGCTGCTCCGGCCGCCGCCCCCGCCGAACCTGCCGCTGCCGCTGCGCCGGCCAAGCCCGAGTTGCTGGTGGAAGGCGGCCTGCTTGGCGCCATCAGTTCAAGCATCGACGACGTGCAGGACAAGCTCGACCTCAATCAAAACCTTATCGACGCCTGGCGCCTGCGCGCCGACCGTGCTGCGGACGAAGTAGGGCGCCTGGTCGATCAGACCAGCCAGCGTTCGCCGTGGAGCATCGCCGGGGACTTTTTGCTGCTGTCCGGCGTGTGGGTCGGTGCCTTCGCCGTATTGACGCTGTTGGGGCGCTTTATCGTGCAGCGCCTGAGTCGACGGCACTTCGTTGAACAGCGCGGGCGCCTGCAAGCCGTGCTTGGGTATGTGGTGCCGTACACGCTTCCGGCGGTGGCGTGTTTGCCGCTGACCCTGTATGTCAGCCACTTTCTACCCTCCTCGGTGGGCCGCGCACTGGCGTTGTGTTTCGCTTACGCGACCAGCAGTGGCATCTTTTCCACGTCGATGTTGCTGTGCGTCATCGTCATGTTCAACGTGGGGCACAAACGGCCAGCCGTGCAGATTATTCGTAATTATTGCCCCAAGCCGCTGTTCCTGATCGGCTTCCTCGCGGCCCTCAGCGACGCCCTGACCAGCCCGCAAATTGCGCGCCAGTTGGGCGGCAATATCACCAGCAGCATCGCGGTGTTTACCGGCTTGTTCGCCGCTGTGATTTTTGGCGTGCTGGTGATCCGTTTGCGTCGCCCGGTGGCGCACCTGATCCGCAATCGGCCGTTGGCCCAGCGCATCAAACACCCGGCGCTGCAGCAATCGCTGCGCATATTTTCCGGCCTATGGTATTGGCCGATTCTGTTGATGGTGCTGGTCTCGGCGATCAACCTGATCGGCGCCGGCGACGACAACCAGAAGGCCCTGCGTTGCGCATTGTTCACCACGATTCTGTTGATCGGCACGGTGTTTCTGAGCACCGTTTTGCAGCACCTGTTCAAGTCTCGCAGCCAGGTGGCGATTCAACGTAGCAGCGCCTACAAGGAGCGTTTCCTCAGCCTGTTGCACGCGATTTTACGCATCGCCATGGCGATCGCCTTTATCGAAATGCTCGGGCGCATCTGGGGCATCTCGCTGTTTGAATTTGCTCAGCGCAACTCGGTGGGCCGCGCAATCAGCGACTCCCTCAGCAGCATCGGTTTGATCCTGCTGATGACGTGGCTGTTCTGGGTGGTACTCGACACGGCAATCCAGGAAGCGCTGAAACCACCGGTGAACAAACGCTCGAATCGCCAGCCGAGCACGCGGATTAAAACTATCCTGCCGCTGCTGCGCAACGCGGTGAAAATCATCCTGGTGGTGATCTGTGCGATCACCACCATGGCCAACCTCGGCATCAACGTCGCGCCGCTGCTGGCCGGTGCCGGTGTGGTTGGCCTGGCCATCGGTTTCGGTTCCCAGCAACTGGTGCAGGACGTGATCACCGGTCTGTTCATCATCATTGAAGACACGCTGTCGATTGGCGACTGGGTGGTCCTCGACTCCGGCCACGCCGGCACCGTCGAAGGCCTGACCATCCGCACGCTGCGCTTGCGCGACGGCAAGGGTTTTGTGCACTCGGTGCCGTTTGGGCAAATCAAGGCGGTTACTAACCAGTCGCGGCAATTTGCCTACGCGTTCTTTTCGGTGCAATTCACGTATGACACAGATGTGGACAAGGCCGTTGAGCTGATCAATGAAGCCGGCCAGTCGATACGCGACGATGTGTTCCTCAAGTACAACCTGCAAGGGCCGCTGGAGGTGTTCGGTGTGGACAAGATGGACCTCAACGGTGTGGTCCTCACCGCGCAGTTCCGCACGGTGTCGGGTGGGCAATATGCGGTCAGCCGCGCCTTCAATCAGCGCTTGAAAAAGCTTGTGGATAACTGTGATGAGGTGCACTTCGCGCAAACTTATCCACAGCAGGTTTTGCTGCCCAAGCGAACGCCGCAGGTGGATGAGCCGGAGGCTCCGGTGGTGCTGACAGAACAACCGCGCACCCAGTAGTTTTGTAGCGCCAAAGCCGGCCTCATCGGGAGCAAGCCCCCTCCCACAGTTGAGTGTGTGAACCCATTTGATTGGGTTCTCACACCAACCGGGCTCAGCCATTGACAGGATTCCCAGATTTGACTGGGCTCAGCCATTGACAGGATTCCCAGATTTGACTGGGTTCACCCATTGATAGGGTTCTCACATTTGCCTGGGCGAACTGATTGATTAGGTTCCCCAACATTTGATTGGACTCACCCATTGACTGGACTCACACAGTCACCTGTGGGAGGGGGCTTGCTCCCGATGAGGCCCTCACAGGCACCAGTCCTCAATGCCTGATCAATTTCTCTTGCACCGCCTGATGGTCCTCCTCCACAAACATCTGCTGCTTGCCGCCGACCATCACCGCAGCCAGCAAACCGTCGCGGTACACAATTCGATTGCCACTCACCGCCGGCACCTTACTGCCCGGCAACAGCGTGCCCACCAGGTTCAGCGGATCAGCCCCGCACACGGCGATCAAGCTGCCGTCATGCGGCCTGCGCCTGACCTCACGCAGCAACGGAATCGCTTCCGGCAGCGCGAACTGCTCACCGGCCAAGCCGCTGACAAACCGCCCGCCGCGAATGTCACCGCGTGCTTCCAGGCGGTGGAAGGTGCGCAGCAACTCGCGCCAACTCGGCAACCAGTCCGCCTCGCGTTCCAGCAAGCGCCAGAACACCACGCCATAGCGGCGCAGCAGGGTCATCGCCACATGCTCCAGGGTCTCGGCCGAGTGTGGGCCGGCGGCGGTTGGCGAGCGGCGCACCAAGGCCCAGCGCCCGGCATCGTCCATGCCGCCGATAAACGCCCCGCGCCCGCGCCGGCTGCTACGCGCCTGGCGCTTGCTGGCGGGTGTGGTCAGGGCGCGCAACCCGGCGAAGCTGTCGGCATTCACCAGGCCTGCGCCCACCAGTTCCTGCAGGGCGGTTTCCAGTTCGCTGCGCAATAGATGCGCTTCGTGCACCAGTGCATCGAAAAACAGCGCGCCTTGCTCGCGCAGGGCCACGTGCACTTTTTGCGCTTTGGGCGACAGCGTGGCGCTGTCGGTCAACTCGGTCAGCCCGCTCCACAACGCCACCTGGCTGCGTGGCAACAGCACCACCGGGGTACTGCGCAATGCCATGGCGCCGGCCTTGTTGCTCAGGCGCGTCCACACCAGTTTGCCGCTGCGGCACAGCTCGTCGAGCCAAGTGGATGAGTAATCCTTGAGCCGCGTGCTGAGCAAGTCACTGTCCCAGGCCGAGGTCGCGGCGGCGTAACCTTCGAACTGGCCGACGATTTGCCCGAGCATCGCGCTGCCCTGGCCGCGTGTGCCGTCGGATACGTGCTGCCAATCGAACAAAAAGCGCATGAAGTCCTGCAACGCCACCGGCTCGATCTCGCGGCGCAGGCGCTTGACCGTGTAGCGGTGAATACGCGCCAGCAAATGCCGCTCGCACCATTGCTCGGCGCTGGCGCCCGGGCTGAAGTGGCCGCGCATCACGTAGCCTTCCTGCTCCAGTCGCGCGAGTGCCTGGCTGACGTCGGCCACGCGCAAGCTCAGCGGCGCTGCTATTTCGATCAGCGTCAGCGGGCCGAAGCCACCGAGGCGCGCGCGCAGCACTTCGACCAGCGCCTCGTCCACGCTCCACGGCGCATCGAAACCCGGCAGCAGTGGCAAGTCGTTGGGGTAAATCGCCTGCAAGCAAGCCAAGCGCTCCACCGCCACCCACAACCCATTGTGCAATTGATAGGCGCGCCCGGCTTTGGCCAGCGCGTGCAGCCATGCCGCCCATTGCGGCGTGACCTCGGTGGCGGCGACACACGCCAAACTCATCAGCGCCTCGTGCATTTCATCCGGGCCATTCGGCGCGGGCCAGGCTTCCTCGCGCACACCAGCGATGGCGTCGAGGTCCAGCGCGCCGAGGTCGTCGGTGCTGTGTGGGTCGCTCCAGCGCCGGTTGAGCACGGCCTGTGTGCGGCGTTCCTCCAGCGGCGCGTCATCCAGAAAGGTATACGGGCGCGCGCTGAGAATTTCGGCGGCCATGGGCGAGGGCGCCGGCAGGTCACGGCTGATCAAACGCACCTCGCCGCGCTCCATGCGCCGCAGCAGGGCGAGCCAGCCGCTGCTGTCCATGGCTTCGTGCAGGCAGTCGTCGAGCGTTTGTTCCACCAGCGGGTGTTCGGGCACTTCGCGCTCGCCGGCGAGGTTTTCCAGGCAGGCAATCTGGTCGGGAAACACGCTGGCGATCAGGTCTTCGCTTTTCATGCGCTGGATCTGCGGCGCCACCTTGCGCCCACCGGTAAATCGCGGCAACGCCAAGGCCACACCGGCGTTCCAGCGCCAGCGCACGCCGAACAGCGGCGCCTCCAGCACGGCCTGAATCAAAATGTGTTCGGCGCTGTGGCTATTCAGGTAACGCCACACTTCATCCAGCTCAAAGCTGTGGCTGGTCGACAAAGACAGCACGATTGCATTCTCACTGGCCGCGGCCTGCAACTCGAAATTGAACGTACGGCAAAAGCGCTTGCGCAACGCCAAGCCCCAAGCGCGGTTGAGGCGGCTGCCGAACGGCGTATGGATGATCAACTGAGTGCCGCCGGACGCGTCGAAAAACCGCTCCATGATCAACGTGTCTTGCGACGGCAAGGCGCTGAGGGCCAAGCGTGTGCGGGCCAGGTAGTCGAGGATTTGCTCGGCGCTCGCGTGGTTCAGGCCCAACGTGCCCGTGAGCCACTCGAGCGCCGGCTGCAGGTCACCGGGGCTGGCGCCGAGCAGGGCATCCAACTGCCCCTGAAAACGCGCCACCGCGGCCGACAATTCATTGCTGCGCCCCGGCGCTTCGCCGAGCCAGAAGGGGATGGTCGGCGGCTGGCCATGTGCATCCTCGACGCGCACTTTGCCGGCCTCTACGCGCAAAATTCTGTAGGAGGTATTGCCGAGCTGGAAGATGTCCCCGGCGATACTTTCCACCGCAAAGTCTTCGTTGACGCTGCCGATGTTCAGGCTCTGAGGTTCCAGCAACACGCTGTAGTCGGCGTTGTCGGGGATGGTGCCGCCGCTGGTCACGGCGGTCAGCTTGGCGCCACGCCTGCCGCGCAGGGTGTGGTTCACGGCGTCGCGGTGCAGGTAGGCGCTGCGAATGCCCTGGCGACCGTTGTAGCCGTCCGAAAGCATTCGCAGCAGCGCCTGATAGTGGCGTTCATCCAGCGCAGCGTAGGGCGCCGCGCGGCGGATCAAGTCGAGCAGCGCCTGTTCCGACCATTCGCGCGCGCTGACTTCGGCGATGATCTGCTGCGCGAGTACATCCAGCGGCGCCACCGGGATGTGCAAGGTGTCCAGTTCACCACGGCGCACGCAGTCGAGCAGGGCGGCGCATTCGGTCAGGTCATCACGGGTGGTGGCGAACAGGCGGCCCTTGGGCGTGCCACCGACCTGGTGACCAGAGCGGCCGACCCTTTGCAAAAAGCCGTTGATCGAACCCGGCGAGCCGATCTGGCAGACCAAGTCCACATCGCCAATATCAATCCCCAACTCCAGCGACGCGGTGGCGATCAGCACTTGCAGCTCACCGGCCTTCAGCCGTTGCTCGGCGTCCAAGCGCATTTCCCTGGCCAGGCTGCCGTGGTGCGCGGCCACCGCGGTTTTGCCCAGACGCTCGCTCAAGTGGCGGGCCAAACGCTCGGCGAGGCGGCGGGTGTTGACAAAAATCAGCGTGGTGCGGTGTTCGCGGGCGAGTGCGGCGAGGCGGTCGTAGACCAATTCCCACACGTCATTGGCCATTACCGCCGACAGCGGCACCGGTGGCACTTCTATAGCCAGGTCGCGCGGGCGGGCGTGACCGATGTCGACAATCGCGCAGGGCCGGTCGCGGCCGACCAAAAAACGCGACACCGCTTCGATGGGCTTTTGCGTGGCCGACAGACCGATGCGCGTCAGCGGCGTGCTGCACAAGGCTTGCAGGCGCTCCAGGCTCAAGGCCAGGTGACTGCCGCGTTTGCCGGCGGCGATAGCGTGAATCTCGTCGATGATCACCGTGCGTGTGCTGCTGAGCATCTGTCGGCCGGAGTCCGAGCCCAGCAGCACATACAGCGATTCCGGCGTGGTGACGAGGATGTGCGGTGGGCGCTTGCGCATCAGCGCGCGGTCTTTTTGCGGGGTGTCGCCGGTGCGCACGGCGGTGCGGATCTTAAGCGGCGCCAGGCCCATGCGCAGCAAGTGCTCGGTGATGCCAGCCAGCGGGTTTTGCAGGTTGATCTGAATGTCGTTGGACAGCGCCTTGAGCGGCGAGACATACACCACCAGCGTCTCGTCCGGCAGCTCGCCGCCGTTGGTTAGGCCTTGGTGGACCACGTCATCCAGCACCGCCAGGAACGCGGTGAGGGTTTTGCCGGAGCCGGTGGGCGCGGCGATCAGCGTGGAGCGGCGCTGGCGAATCAGCGGCCACGCCTGCGCCTGTGCGCCGGTCACCGAAGGGAAGGTGCTGCAAAACCAGGCGCTGACGGCCGGGTGAAAGCCGTGCAGTGCCGTGACGGTGGATTCAGGAAGGTTCATCTATTGATTGATAGCGCCTGCTCCAACAAGTTGCAATTGCGCACTTTATCCGTGACGGTTGCGCTACAAACCCGCAAAATGCAACGATTCTGGTTTAGACCTGCGGCATGGCTCACACGGCCGCCGACAATAACCATCGTTCCAAACAGACTGGGCCTGCACACTCTATGCGAATGCGCCTTATGTTACTGGGCGGCGGGAATGCCCTCGGGCAGGCGCTGATTCGCCTCGGTGCAGAGGAAAATATTGGTTTCCTCGCACCCAAACCGCCCCAAGACGGCTGGGATGCCGCGAGCCTCACCCAATTGCTCGACGACACTCGTCCCGATGCGTTGATCAACCTCGCCTACTATTTCGACTGGTTCCAGGCCGAAGCGGTCAGCGAAGCTCGTTTGGCCTCTCAGGAATTCGCTATCGAACGCCTGGCCGAACTGTGTCAGCACCACACCATCACCTTGCTGCAACCGTCCAGCTACCGCGTGTTCGATGGCTCGCGTGCTACCGCCTACAGCGAAAAAGACGAGCCGGTGCCGTTGGGCCTGCGCGGTCAGGCGTTATGGCGCATCGAACAAAGCGTGCGCGCGACGTGCCCGCAACACGTGCTGCTGCGTTTTGGCTGGCTGCTCGATGACAGCGTTGACGGCACGCTCGGGCGCTTCCTGGCCCGCGCCGAGACGCCTGACGAGTTGCTGATGGCGGACGACCGGCGCGGTAACCCGACGCCGGTGGACGACGCGGCGCGGGTGATCATTTCGGTGCTCAAGCAACTTGATTGCGCGGCGCCGCTGTGGGGCACGTATCACTACGCCGGCCAGGAGGCGACCACGCCGTTGGCGCTGGGCCAGGCTATCCTCACCGAAGCGCGCCACTTCCACCCGCTGGCGGTTGAAGCGCCCACGGCCCAGGCGCACGCAGCGCGCCCGGATGCGCCGGATGAGCCGCAACACGCGGTACTCGCGTGCAAGAAAATTTTGCATACCTTCGGCATCAAGCCTCGGGCGTGGCGGGCGGGGTTACCGGCGTTGCTTGACCGGTTTTACCGGCATAGCTGAATGTGAGAGGGGGCTTGCTCCCGAGGGCAGTGTTTCAGTCAATTTATCAGGTGACTGTTACACCGCCATCGGGAGCAAGCCCCCTCCCACATTGGTTAGCTGGCGTTGCTAAAATCCAGATTAGAACTTGTAGCCGATGCCCACCATGTAAACCATTGGGTCGACGTCTACATTGACCTTGGCGCGAGTGCCTTGGCCCAACGCGTTGTTGTCGACGGTGGCCTTGGTGCTGATGTCGATGTAGCGCGCCTGGGCGTTGATCATCCACTTGTCGTTGATCATGTAGTCGGCGCCGATCTGCGCAGCCCAACCCCACGAATTCTCAGCCTTGAAGTTGCTGAAACCGGCTTGTTCGGCGCGGCTGCCGACGTGCTCGTCGTAGATCCAGGTGTAGTTGATGCCGGCGCCCACATACGGCTGGAAGGCTGACTTGTTGTCCAGCGGGTAGTACACGACGCTCAAGGTCGGCGGCAGGTGTTTGAGGGTGCCGAGCTTGCCGTTGGCGGCGCCGAGGGCGGTGTTCTTGATCTTCACGTCATGCTCGAACGGCGTGGCCGCCAACAGCTCGATGCCGACGTGGTTGGTCAGCATGTAGGCGAAGTTCAGGCCCAGTTGGGTGTCGCTGCTCATGGTCGCCTTGCCGCCCAGGTTGGCGCCGGCCAATGGGCCTTGGTCAACCTTGACGCTGCTGCTGTCGGCCTTCGGATTCACGGTGATTGCACCGGCGCGAATCAGAATATCGCCAGCTTCGTGAGCGTAGGCGGCAGGGGCGGCGAGGGCGAGCGCGAAGACGGACGCGCCGAGCAGAGACTTGTTCATGGGAGCTCCAAAAGGACGTTAAAAGATGTGCGTCCAATGGTAAAGATCGTTCCCGTCGATCTTTTGACTCAGCTCAATGAAAGGGCGATCAAGCGCTATTCCTGCAGTTCGTAGACGTAAATCTTTTCGGCATCCATTTGATAACCGGCATCCGCCAATTCGCTGGACGACGGCTTGACCTGCATCGCGCCTTCGATCCAGTACGGCTGATACAGCTCATCGAGTTTCACCCCGAGTTCGCTTTTTACATGCACGATCTGGTTCGACGGCGGCGGCGGCACGTGGATGCACGCGCCGAAATACGGCACCAGCAGAAACTCGGTGGTGCGGCCCTCTTCGCTGACTTCCAGCGGCACGATATACCCCGGTAAACGAATGTGCTGGCCATCAAGGCTCTGCACCACCGGCGCGTTGGGCAGGTCCTGCTTGGCCGCTGGCGCCGCTTCCACCGATAACGCATCGGCCATGTTCGACAGGTCGTGCAGCGGTTTCATATTCGGAATTTCCGGCGGCGCGTCCGGCGGAATCATCTCTTGCCACGACAAGTCCTTGGGCTGGTCGGCGGCCCAAACAGGCACCGACACCAGCAGCAGCAACGCAAACATCGCACCACGCATGAAACATCCTCAAAAAATGAATACGAGCGGCAAGCTTCAAGCTGCCAGTAGAAGCCGATTCACGTTCAGCTTGTAGCTTATAACTTGCCGCTTGCAGTTGCGCTTCTACAGCCTTATGGACAGGCCATCGGCCAAAGATTGTCGATAGGCGCGCCACGCGGGCACGCTGCCCATCAACAGCGCTGCGGCCAGAATACCGGCGAGCAACGTCCATTCATATTCGCTCGGCCACGACATCGGCAGGTCTAGGCCGTAGTTGGCCTGCAAATAGCCGCGTGATACGCCGATGCACACGTACAGCAAGCCTGTGCCAGCGACCACGCCGGACAGCGCCAGGGCAAAGGCTTCGAAGACCAGTAACGACGCAATGTGCCAAGGGCGCGCGCCCACCGAACGCAAGATCGCCATTTCGCGGCGGCGCTCGTTGAGGCTGGTCAGGATAGCGGTGAGCATGCCAATCAAGCCCGTCAGCACCACGAACAACGAGATCACGAACAGCGCTTTTTCGGCGGTGCCCATCATGCTCCACAGCTCTTGCAGCGCCACGCCCGGCAAGATCGCGAGCATCGGCTCGCCACGGAACTCATTGATTTCGCGTTGCAGGGCGAAGGTCGAAATCTTGTTGTTCAAGCCCAGCATAAACGCGGTGATCGCCTGCGGGGTCAGGTCCATGTTGCGTGCCTGATCGGCACTGATGCGGCCTTTGCCCTGGGCCGGCACACCGTTGTGCCAGTCGATATGAATCGCTTCCATGCCGCCGAGGCTGATGTGCAGCGTGCGGTCTACCGGCGTGCCGGTGCGTTTGAGAATGCCGACTACGGTGAAAGGTTTGTCATCGTGTTTCACCAGGCTGACCACCGCCACGCCGTGGGCCAGCACCAGCTTGTCGCCCAGTTTGTAATGCAGGGCGTCGGCCACTTCGGCGCCGAGCACCACTTCGAACGGGTCGGTGGCGAAGGCGCGACCGCTGGCCAGTTCGAGGTTCTGCTTGCGACCGTACTGGTAGTGCTCGAAGTACGACGCGTTGGTGCCCATCACCCGGTAGCCGCGGTGCGAGTCGCCGAGTGAAATCGGGATCGCCCATTTCACCTGCGGGTTGGCAGCGAAGTGCTGGTAGCTGTCCCAGCGAATATTGTTGGTGGCGTTGCCGATACGAAACACCGAATACAGCAGCAGGTTGACCGAGCCCGAGCGTGCGCCGACGATCAGGTCGGTGCCGCTGATGGTGCTGGCGAAACTGTTGCGCGCCTCAACGCGCACGCGCTCTACCGCCAGCAACAGGCACACCGAAAGGGCGATGGCGAAGGCGGTGAGTATCGCGGTAAAGCGGCGGTTAGCCAGGCTGGCCATGGCTAGACGGAACAGATACATCTCAAACCTCTGCGGGCGTGGCGGCGCGATTGAGTTCGGCCAGCGACAGGTTGCGGTCGAACAGCGGCGCCAGGCTCTGGTCATGGCTGACGAATAACAGGCTGGCACCGGCCTCGCGGCATTCGGCGAACAACAGGTGGAGGAAGGCTTCGCGGGCGTCGTAATCCAGTGCCGAGGTGGGCTCGTCGGCGATCACCAATTCCGGTTGGCCAATCAGCGCGCGGGCGGCGGCCACGCGTTGTTGCTGGCCGATGGACAGCGAGTCGGCGCGGCGTTCCAGCAATTCCTTATCCTTCAAACCCAAGTGCGCGAGCAAGGTAGCGGCGGCCTGGTCGACGCTGCCGTGGCGCTGCTTGGCGCGTTGCGCACGCAGCCTGGAAAAGTGGCAAGGCAACTCGACGTTCTCGCGCACCGACAAAAACGGCAGCAAGTTGAACTGCTGGAAGATGTAGCCGGTGTGGTCAACGCGAAAGCGGTCGCGGGCGCCGGCCGAGAGCTCGGTCAACTCCTGGCCAAGCAGGCGAATGCTGCCTTGGCTGGGTTTCTGTACGCCGCCGAGCAGGCCGAGCAAGGTGGTTTTGCCACTGCCGCTCGGGCCTTTTAGAAACAGGGTTTCGCAAGGTTCCAGGCGGAACGCGGGAATGTCCAGCAACTGCGGGTGGCCGGGCCAGTTAAAGCCCAGGTCAGACAGTTCGATAAGTGCTTGGGTCATGTGAAATCAGTATCGCCTGCTGGCAAGGTTGCAAAAGTGGCGCCGTTCCACCGTGGCAGCAGGCAAGCCAGTGCCCACAGTGGCCGGGTTTCAAATCAGAACTTCAAGGTGGCTGCGTTGGCGGTGGCTTCAACGCCTTGCTGGCCGCTTGGGCCGATCAGTTGTACCTGAATTTTGCGGGTGGCGGGGAAGGTCTTGAACACTGGGCTCAGGTCCAGATTGCTCAGCGCTGTCGGCGTGGCGCAGGTGAGTTGGTAGTGGGCGTGAATTTCGCTGTGGTCGTGATGATGCTCGTGGGCGGCCGCGCCTTTGCCGTCGGTGGCGTGGTCGTCATCGCCATCATCGCCATCATCATCGTCGTCATGATCGGCTTCAGGTTTGTCGCCGAACAACGGGCTGTTGAGTTCCTGAGTGCTGACCACGCAGCCAGCAGCTTTTGGCAGGCTGAACAGCGCCAGCGGGTTCTCGAGCTGTTTGCGCGCTGCGGCGACCTTGGCTTTGTCGTCGGCCGTGGTGGCCAAGTGTTCGAAACCCACCAGGTTCATCGCCGGGCTGTCCAGCTCAAGCTCCAGGGTCTGGCCGTCGAGTACTGCATTGAGGCGGCCCACGCCGTGTTCGTGGGCGCCAAGGCTGCCGTGCTCGTGTTCGTGCTCATCGTGAGCATGGGCAACCGCCAGTGGCAGCAGGGCAAACGGCAAAGCGAGCAGCAAACGGCGCATGAGAAGGCTCCAAAAAGATGAAAGTTTTGTTATGTGATCTTATAACAATAATCCCGGAGTTTGACCGCCCGCTTGGCGTTGCGCAAGCCGCGTGGGAGCATGCGGGTCAGAAAAGTGCAGGAGTAAGGACGATGTTGCGAATTCGTGGAACCGTTGGCGACTTGCCTGTGGACTTGACCCTGGAACTCGACGACGGCGATTGGGCAAAGCTCGGCGCCCACATGCAGGCGAGCCCGGCGGCCAGCGAACCGCTGGCGGCACCGGTCAAACAGACGGATGACCTGTGGCAGAACGCTCAGGACCTGTTGCGCAAGGCCGGGCAACTCAGCGGGTTAGAGCTGCTTGATCAGTTGGAAGGTTTGGCCGGCGATGCCGCGTCAGGCAAGCGCTTGCTGGTGCGCTTGCGTCACAGCGCCAAGGTGAAAGTCGCCAGCGGCGGTGATACGCCGCTGTACACCTGGGTTGAATAACCCTTGCAGGTTTGCGCCTGCAGGGGCGATTAGTACAGCGCGGCGAACAACTTGCGGCGGTACACCGTGACCAACGGGTGCTCATTGCCGAGCAGTTCGAACACTTGCAGCAAGGTCTTGTGCGGCAAGCCTTCGCTGTAACTGCGGTTACGGATAAACAGCTTGAGCAGGCCTTCCAGCGCGGCGTCGTATTGCTGGCGCGCCAGTTGCTGAATCGCCAACTGATAGGCGGCTTCATCGTCCAGCGGGTTTTGCGCCAAGCGGCTTTTCAGCTCGGCGGCGTCCGGCAGGTCGGCAGCCTGGCGCAGGAAGGTGATTTGCGCCTTTGCCCCCGCGAGCGCGGCTTTATGGTCGTCGCTTTTAACCGCGTCGAGCACGGCTTGGGCTTCGCCCAACTCACCGCGTTCGGCCAGGCAGCGCGCGTACAGAATCAGCGCGCCGGCGTTGCTGTTGTCTTCGCCCAACAGCGCGACCAGCACCGCTTCGGCATCGCTGATACGGCCTTCGGCAAACAGTGCCTGCGCCTGCTCGAGCGGATCGGCCGCCGCCGGTGGCGGCATCTGCACATGTGGTTCGAGCATCGCGCGTATCGCCGACTCCGGCTGCGCGCCGGCAAACCCGTCCACCGGCTGGCCATCCTTGAACAGCACCACCGTCGGCAGGCTCTGAATGCCAAAGCGCGCAACGATGTCTTGCTCGGCCTCGCAATCGACCTTGGCCAGCAGCAATTCGCCCTGATAACTCTCGGCAATCTTCGCCAGCAACGGCATCAGCGCTTTGCACGGCGCGCACCACTCGGCCCAGAAGTCCACAAGCACGGGTTGTTCGAAGGAGTTCTGAATCACCGCCTGCTCGAACGTGGCAGTGGTTGCGTCGAAGATGTACGGCGTGGGCTCACTCATGGGGCGTCTCGAATAAAGCGGGAATGGGGCAACTATAAGGGCTGGCGAGGTTGACCGAAAGCAGCAGGGTGCTCAGGTGCGAGGCGCGTGCCAAAAAGGATCTTGATACCAGGCGGGTGGAAACCCCATGGCCTTCAGGCTGACGTCGGGGAACTCGCTGATCAGTTGATACAAACTGCTACCCCATCGGGTGTGCGGGCTCACCTGATACATCAGATGATTCAGAATGCTCAGTGCCGAAAACATTCGGCTATGTGGCCCTGGTTGCAACAGATGTACTGGCCACAGAAAGCTGGCTTTCTTCGGCAGTTCGGGACGAATACCCAGTTCCCGGTTCCACATGCGCGAATGGTGAGCGCAAATATTTCGAACAGTGGTCAGTGTGTGTAGCCAGGACTGCATCAGTGGTGCCGGCAGTATCAAACGCCTGGCAATAGCCTTCTTGTCGGCATCTCTGGCCAAGCCTTTATACACGTGCGAGAGGTCTCCCAGCGTCAGCTCTTCCAGCATCGCCCAGCCAGGCATCAGTGGCGGGTGGGCGTAGGTCACTGGGTAGTGGCGAGCGTAGCTTTCTTTTGCCCTTTGGTGCTTAAGAAGATCTTTTCTGTCATCGCTGGCCTGCGATCTGTCGATGCGCTCGCAATCGCGTTGGTAGTCACGTGTCGCAGTGGCTTGTTTATTGGCCAGCGCTGTCAGCAAGCGCTGATGATCAAAGTTTGAATTAAACATCCGGGGGTTGATATACCAGTGACTGCCGTGAGCAGGCCCCATATGGTTGCTGATGACTGAGCGTGACGCTATTTCGACTCGCTCGATGGCATCCATGGTCAGTAAGCGCAGCCTTCGATCAAAGTCATAGAGGCGGGCCAACTGACGAAACTGGCTACCGGCATGAAAGTGATGGTCTATATCGTCCGGCTGTTGGAAAGGCCGCATATAAGGGCTGAGTCGAAAGAAACTGACGGATTGCAGAAAAAGCTCAGCGCGAGGCTCATCGTGAATAGTCAGCCCGCGCCGCTTGAGCAGTTCCAACTGCGCAGGAACGTCTATGGCCGGTTTGCTGAATGACCTCATGCGCAAAAAGTACCGGGCATAAAAAACCCGCACAATTTGTGCTTGGCTACTGACGCAACCAGAGGCATGGCGGGTGTATTGCGGCAAAGGTTAGGCAGGTGCCTGGTTATTTGCAAGGCCTTTACTGGGCCGTTTATGTGTGAGCTTGAGTGGAAAGGCATACGGGTCGATTGTCCAAGCCACCTACGAAAGAAGGGCATTCTCCCTGCCCGGCCTTTCCCTGTCTTAGCCAATCTATTGCTGGAAATATGTAACGCGAAGGCTCAACGCCGCGAATGGTACAGGCTCACCTTGCGAAACTCCCAAGGCTCGGCCAGGTCTGGCAACGTCAAGCCATCAAGAATCTCCAGGCGCTGATAAGCCGGGTGCTGGAAGTCCCTCACGCGTGAATCCGCCACCAGCGTTTCGCGGCCACGGCTGAGGAAGTGGTCGAGCAACGGCAGGTTGGCGCGGTCGTAAAGCACGTCGGCCACCAGGATCAGGTCGAAACGGTCGGCTTCGGCGAAAAAGTCCGCTGAATACCCCAGCTCAACAGCGTTGAGTTGGGCATTCGCGCGGCAGGCCGCTAACGCCAGCGGGTCGAGGTCGCAGGCCACCACTTCGAGCGCGCCGGCTTTAACCGCGGCAATCGCCGCCACACCGGAGCCTGCGCCAAAATCCAGTACGCGCTTGCCGGCGACCCACTCAGGGTTGGCCGCCAAGTAGCGCGCCAGGGCCAAGCCGCTGGCCCAGCAAAAGCTCCAGTAGGGCGGCTCGTGCAGGATGCGCCGGGTTTCGTCGGGGCTGAACGCGCGCTGCATATTGCCCGCATCCAATAGCCATAAGCGCAGCTCGGTGCCCGGCAATGCGCAGGGCACCAGTTGCGCGTCGCCGATCAGTTCGCTGAGCGCGTGTTGCAGGCCCAGCGGTGGCGTCATGGTGCTTTGACGAGTTGCAGCGGGCCGGTGGTCTGCGTGATCGCTTGGGTGATGTGCACGGCAGGCAGGTGCAGGATCAGTTGCCCGGACTGGCTGGCGCGGCCGCGCAATTCCACTCGCGCACCGGCCGGGAAGGCTTCCGGGTTAAAGCGCAGGCGAAAGGCGAGTGGCTTGCCGTTGCCGGTCAGCACGCTGCTGGCGAGCAGTTGTTGCGGGCGGTTGCGCTCGTCGATCACCAGCAGCGCCAGTTCGACTTCGGCGTTGGCCGGTACGCCGTTGAGGGTGCCGTTGATTTCTCGCTGGTACGCAGGCAAAGGGCCGAGGTCTTCAATGCCCGGGACTTTTTTCTCTTGGGCAGGTGTCGGTTGCGGGGCGGCAGGTTTTGGGGTTTCGCTGCTGCAGGCGACCAAAAAACTGAACACGGTGAGCAAAACAAGTGGTCGTAACTGCATGTACGGCTCCAGAAAGGACAAAATCCGTGGTGTGAACATTAATAAACATATAAGCCTGCCTATATACCGTAAAGGCTATGGCTTGTCTTGCCACAGGGATGCGCTACCATGGCCCTCCTTTTTTTTGTTGCCTGCCACCATGCACTGTCCCTTCTGCGGTGCCAACGACACCAAGGTCATTGACTCACGTCTGGTCGCCGAGGGCGATCAGGTACGTCGCCGGCGCGAATGCCTGGCCTCTGGCTGCGGTGAGCGTTTCACCACCTTCGAAACCGCCGAACTGGTGTTGCCACGTCTGATCAAGTCCGACGGCAGCCGCCAGCCTTTCGACGAAGACAAACTGCGCGCCGGTATGCAGCGCGCCCTGCAAAAACGCCCGGTGAGTATCGAGCGGCTGGAAGCGGCGCTGGTGCATATCAAGCACAAGCTGCGCGCGACCGGCGAGCGCGAGGTCAAGAGCCTGGTGGTTGGAGAGCTGGTGATGGGCGAGCTGCAAAAGCTCGACGAAGTCGCCTATATCCGTTTCGCCTCGGTGTATCGACGCTTCCAGGACCTCAATGAGTTCCGCGAAGAGATCGACCGCCTGGCCCGTGAGCCGATCAAAGAATGAATTCACCGTCTGCTGAGCAAACTGTCCTCGACGCCCATTACATGGCTCGCGCCCTCGAATTGGCGCGCAATGGCTTGTACACCACCCACCCCAACCCACGGGTTGGCTGCGTGATAGTGCGTGATGGGCAGATTGTCGGCGAAGGCTGGCATCAGCGCACCGGCGAACCGCACGCAGAGCCTAACGCTCTGCGCGCCGCCGGGGCCAAGGCGCGGGGCGCTACGGTCTACGTGACGCTGGAACCGTGCAGCCACCATGGGCATACGCCGCCGTGCGCCGATGCCTTGGTGAGTGCCGGTGTTGCGCGGGTAGTGGCCGGTATGCAGGACCCGAACCCCGAAGTGGCCGGTCGCGGCATGCAGCGCCTGGCGCAAGCCGGTATCGAAACACGCAGCGGCGTACTCGAAAGCCAGGCGCGCGCGCTGAACCCGGGGTTTCTCAAACGCATGGAACACGGCCTGCCGTATGTGCGGGTCAAGCTGGCGATGAGCCTGGACGGCCGCACCGCCATGGCCAGTGGCGAAAGCCAGTGGATCACCGGCCCTGCCGCCCGCGCCGCCGTGCAGCGCCTGCGCGCCGAAGCCAGTGTGGTGTTGACCGGGGCCGATACGGTGTTGGCTGACGGCGCGCGCCTGACCGTGCGCGCCGCCGAACTCGGGCTGGACGACGCCACCACCGCCCTGGCCATGTCGCGCCCGCCGTTGCGCGTGCTGATCGATGGCCGCTTGCGCGTGCCGCTCAACGCGCCGTTCTTCAAGGCTGGGCCGGCACTGGTGATCACCTGCGTGACCCCGGAAAACCAATTCCCGCGTGGCCCCGAGTGCCTGGTGGTGCCGGGCGTGGAGGGCCAGGTCGACCTGCGCTCGGCGCTGGTCGCCCTGGCCGCGCGTGGCGTCAACGAAGTGTTGGTGGAAGCTGGCCCGAGCCTCGCCGGCGCGTTTGCCCAGCAGGGCCTGGTCGACGAGTACGTGATATTCGTCGCCGGCAAGTTCTTGGGCTCCGCCGCGCGGCCGTTGCTCGACTGGCCGCTTGAGAAGCTCGGCGACGCCCCCCAACTCAAGATCACTGAGATGCGCGCTGTAGGCGACGATTGGCGAATCACTGCAATCCCCTTGGCGCGCGTATAATTCTGACCGGGCGCTCAAGTGCCCGCTGTGTTTTCCAGGAGGACTCCATGTTCACCGGCATTATCGAATCCATCGGCAGCATCCGTGCAATGACCCCTAAAGGCGGCGACATTCGCCTGCTGGTTGAAACCGGCAAGCTCGACCTGGGCGATGTCAAACTGGGCGACAGCATTGCCGTCAGCGGCGTGTGCCTGACCGTTATTGAGCTGCCTGGCAACGGCTTTGCCGCCGACGTCAGCCGCGAAACCCTCGACTGCACCGCGATGAGCGACCTTGCGGCTGGCAGCCCGGTCAACCTGGAAAAAGCCCTGACCCCGACCACCCGCCTCGGCGGCCACCTGGTCAGCGGCCATGTCGACGGCGTCGGCGAAGTGGTGGCGCGCAGCGAAAACGCGCGTGCCGTGGAGTTTCGCATCCGCGCGCCCAAAGAGCTGGCCAAGTACATCGCCCATAAAGGCTCGATTACCGTCGACGGCACCAGCCTGACCGTAAACGCCGTGAATGGCGCCGAATTTGAACTGACCATCATTCCCCACACCCTCAGCGAAACCATCATGGCGTCTTACCAGCCAGGTCGCCGGGTAAACCTGGAAGTCGACTTGCTTGCCCGTTACCTGGAGCGCCTGCTGATGGGCGATAAGGCCGCAGAGCCTGCATCGGGGAACATCACTGAAAGTTTTCTGGCCGCTAATGGCTACCTGAAATCCTGACCCAAGGGGGTGCCTCGTGGCGCTCAATAGCATCGAAGAACTGGTTGAAGACATCCGCCAAGGCAAGATGGTCATCCTGATGGATGACGAAGACCGCGAAAACGAAGGCGACATCATCATGGCCGCCGAAGCGTGCCTGCCTGAGCACATCAACTTCATGGCCAAGCACGCCCGAGGGCTGATCTGCATGCCCATGAGCCGTGAACGCTGCGAATTGCTCAAGCTGCCGTTGATGGCGCCGCGCAACGGGTCGGGTTTTGGCACCAAGTTCACCGTATCGATTGAAGCGACCACCGGCGTCACCACCGGCATTTCCGCCGCAGACCGCGCGCGTACTGTGCAAGCCGCCGCCGCGAAAGACGCCAAGGCCGAAGACATCGTCAGCCCTGGCCACATCTTCCCGCTGATGGCTCAACCGGGCGGCACGCTCGCGCGCGCCGGCCACACCGAAGCGGCGTGCGACCTGGCGCGCATGGCCGGTTTCGAGCCGAGCGGGGTGATTTGCGAAGTGATGAATGACGACGGCACCATGGCCCGTCGCGCCGAACTTGAAACGTTTGCCGCCGAGCACAACCTCAAGATCGGCACCATTGCCGACTTGATTCACTACCGCATGATCCACGAGCGTACCGTTCAGCGGATTGCCGAGCAGCCGCTGGACAGCGAACTGGGCCACTTCAACTTGGTGACCTACCGTGATTCAGTCGAAGGCGACGTGCACATGGCGTTGACCCTGGGCACGATCAGCGCCGAGGAGCCTACGCTGGTGCGGGTGCACAACATGGACCCGCTGCGCGACCTGCTGATGGTCAAGCAACCGGGCCGCTGGAGCCTGCGCGCCGCCATGGCTGCGGTGTCTGAGGCTGGCAGCGGTGTCGTGTTGTTGTTGGGCAACCCGGTGGATGGCGACGTACTGCTCGCGCATATTCGTGAAACCGCCGAGCACGCGCAGATCAAAACGCCGACCACCTACAGCATCGTCGGTGCCGGTTCGCAGATCCTTCGCGACCTAGGCGTGCGCAAAATGCGCCTGATGAGCGCACCGATGAAATTTAATGCCATATCCGGTTTCGATCTGGAAGTTGTAGAATACGTGCCCTCCGAATAAAGGCCGGCGATTTTTGCCCCTTGTTCGCGGTTAAATCATCACTGAGGGACGCACTTTTCGCGTCCCGGCTCTTTAAGAGATTTGTCGAATGACCCTGAAGACCATCGAAGGTACCTTCATCGCTCCCCAAGGCCGCTACGCCCTGGTGGTTGGCCGCTTCAACAGCTTCGTGGTTGAAAGCCTGGTAAGCGGTGCTGTGGACGCCCTGGTTCGCCATGGTGTGAGCGAAAGCGACATCACCCTCATCCGTGCGCCTGGCGCCTTCGAAATTCCACTGGTTGCGCAAAAAGTTGCTCAACAGGGTGAATACGCGGCGATTATCGCCTTGGGCGCGGTCATTCGTGGCGGCACTCCGCACTTCGAATACGTGGCTGGCGAATGCACCAAGGGCTTGGCCCAAGTGTCCATGGAGTTCGGCGTGCCGGTTGCTTTCGGCGTGCTGACCGTAGACTCCATCGAGCAAGCCATCGAGCGTTCCGGCACCAAAGCCGGTAACAAGGGCGCTGAAGCTGCCCTGTCCGCCCTCGAAATGGTCAGCCTGCTGTCGCAGTTGGAGGCCAAGTGATTTCCGACGAGAGCGATCGTTTCAACCCACGCGATGAGCGCCCGGCCGACGCCGGCAAGCCCTCGAAAAGCGAAAAGCGCCGCGCTGCGCGTCAGCTTGCTACCCAAGCGCTGTACCAGCGCCACATGGCGGGCACCTCGTTGAACGAAATCGAAGCGCAATTTCGCGTCGATAACGATTTCACCTTTGCCGATCAAAGTTACTTCCACGACATCCTGCACGGTGTGCCGGCCAACCTGACCGAGATCGACGCTGCGCTCGCGCCTTGCCTGGACCTGACCATCGAAGAGCTCGACCCGGTGGAACTGGCGGTATTGCGCCTGTCCACGTGGGAACTGCTCAAGCGCGTCGACGTGCCGTACCGCGTGGTGATCAACGAAGGTATCGAGCTGGCGAAAGTCTACGGTTCGACCGACGGCCACAAGTTCGTCAACGGCGTGCTCGACAAAATGGCCCCGCGCTTGCGTGAAGCCGAAGTGAAGGAACACAAGCGCTAAACCGCGCTTGAGTCCTGAATGGGTGAGTTTGAGCTGATCCGCACCTACTTCGCCGCCGCGCCCTGTGCGCAAGGCGGTGAAGGTATTGCCTTGGGGATCGGCGACGACTGCGCCTTGCTGTCGCTGCCCGCTGGGGAGCAACTGGCAATCTCTACCGATACGTTAGTGGCCGGCGTGCACTTTGCCGACCCGTGTGACCCGTTCCTGCTCGGCCAGCGCTCGCTGGCCGTGGCAGTGAGCGACCTGGCCGCCATGGGCGCCCATCCTCTTGCGTTTACCCTTGCCCTCACCACCCCGACGGTCGATGCCGATTGGTTGCAACGCTATGCCCAAGGCTTGAACGCCATGGCGCAAAACTGCGGCGTCGGCCTGGTGGGCGGCGACACCACGCGTGGGCCGCTGAGCCTGACGCTAAGCGTGTTCGGCCGTGTGCCCGCCGGGCAGGCGTTAACGCGCAGCGGTGCGCGCCCGGGCGACTTATTGTGCGTGGGCGGTGAGCTGGGCAACGCCGCTGGCGCTTTGCCATTGGTGCTCGGGCAACGGACGGCTGACGCCTTGATCGCTGAACCGCTGCTCGCGCATTACTGGTCGCCGCAACCGCAGTTGGCGCTCGGCCTGGCGCTGCGGGGCAAGGCGACGGCGGCCATGGACATTTCGGACGGGCTGTTGGCCGATTGCGGGCACATCGCCAAGGCGTCGGCGGTGAGCCTGTTAATTGAGCGTGAGCAACTGCCGTTATCCGAGGCCTTGCTGGCGTTTGTCGGCGATGACGAGGCGCGTATAGCCGCGTTGAGCGGCGGCGACGACTACGTGCTGGCGTTCACGCTGCCACCTGCCGAGCTGGCGCCGTTGCTGGCTGGCGGATGGTCGATCCACGTGATCGGTCGGGTGGCGGCCGGGCAGGGTGTCACGCTGCTGGATGCCGACGGGCGAGACATCACACCTGCTGTGCATGGCTATCAGCATTTTCGTGCACCTACATAGAACCCACCTAAAGGCCAATCGAACCGATTGATCTTTATCAGCGATAATTCAGCTTAAGCGTCGGTTATAACCTGCTGTTACAATGCACGCCTCTGTGAAATCTGAAATCAGGAGCACACGGTGCCCGTCGTTTTCGTCGCCGCTTCCAAGCTGCCTACCCCTTTTGCCACATTCACCATGAACGGCTTTCTCGAAGAAGCCACTGGGCGAGAGCACGTCGTGCTCAGCCTCGGTGAGATCGCCGACGGTGCGCCGGTGCTTGGCCGCGTGCACTCCGAGTGCCTGACGGGTGACGCGCTGTTCAGCCAGCGCTGCGACTGTGGTTCGCAACTTGAAGCCGCCATGCAAGCCATTGCCCGTGAAGGGCGTGGCGTGTTGCTGTACTTGCGTCAGGAAGGCCGTGGCATTGGCCTGATGAACAAGATTCGCGCCTATGAGCTGCAAGACGGCGGCGCCGACACCGTGGAAGCCAACGAGCGTCTGGGCTTTGCCGCTGACCAGCGTGACTACGCGATTTGCCTGCCGATGCTTGAGCATTTGGGCGTGAAGTCCCTGCGTTTGATGACCAACAACCCGCGCAAGGTCAAAGCCTTGACCGAGATGGGCATCACCGTGGCCGAGCGCGTGCCGTTGCACACCGGGCAAAACCCACACAACAAACTCTACCTGGCGACCAAAGCCAGCAAGCTCGACCACATGATGGGCAACGAGCATCAGGGCGAGGTCGACCGCGCGTGACCCGTGGCCAGGTCAAACGGCGGCTGTCCTTCAACTGGTGGCAATATCTGGCGCTGGCGTTGCTGCCGTTGTTTGTGATCAACCTGGTGTTTGGCCACGCGCAATCCCTGCTTCCCGTGCTGGCCATACCGTTGTTCATCGCCGGTGTGGCCTCGATGTTTCTGAGCCTGCGTTATTTTCATGGCTATAAACACGCACTGATCGCCACTTCCAAAGCCCTCGATACGCCCGAAGAACCGGCTGCCTGGTTGACCCTCGCGGCGCGTCGGCGCACGGCGCTGTTGGTTGCCGCCATACCGGCCTGGATCGGTGCGCTGGCAGTGTTCGCCGGCCTTGAGGCGGTGCCGCTGTTTCTGCTGGCACTGTCGACCCTGGTGCTGTTTTACCTCTATCGCATCCCCCGTCAACTGGGATGAAACGCTATTGGCTGGCGCTCATGCTGCTGGCATTCGGTGCACAGGCCTTAGCGGCCCAGCGTGTCGTCAGCCTGGCGCCATCGTTGTCTGAAATCGTGGTCGAACTGGGCGCTACCGACGTGCTGGTGGGCCTGCTCGACGGCGGCGATCGGCCGGCAGCCTTGGCCGCGGTGCCGTCAGTGGGGCATTACGGGCAGTTGAATATGGAGCGCCTGCTCAGTCTTAAGCCCGACCTGATTCTGCTCTGGCCCGGCAGCGTCGGCCCCGCCCAGCGCGAGCAACTGCAGCGCCTGAATATCCCGGTTTATGTGGCCGAGCCGCATAACCTTGAGCAACTCGCCACGCAAATCCAGGCCATTGCCGAGCAATTGGGCCGCGATGAGGTCGGTCGCCAATTAGCCACGCACGTGCGCCAACGCTTGGCCCAATTGCGCCAGCGCTATCAGCGTGCCGAGCCGTTGCGCGTGTTTTACCAAGTCTGGAGCCCGCCGTTGTACACCGTGGGCGGCGGGCAGATCATCAGCGATGCGCTGGCGGTGTGCGGGGCGCGCAACGTATTCGACGACCTCAAGCTGCCTGCGCCGCAGGTCAGTATCGAGTCGGTGTTGCAGCGCAATCCGCAGGTGATTCTGGCCGCCGACCAGGCGCAACTCGACGCCTGGAAGGCCTGGCCGCAGCTAACGGCGGTTGCCGAAAACCGCTTGTACCGAGTGCCGGACAAAGGGCTGGAGCGGCCGAGCGCGCAGATGGTCGAGGCGGTGGCCAAGCTCTGTCAGGCGATGGATACGCAGCGCTAATATCAATTGTATTTTAAGGCGCACGCGGCCAATGCCTGGGGCTACTCAACCTGCAGCAAAGTGTTGGCCGCAGGCAGCCTCGCGTCCAATGCGCGGGTCGACCGCAAACACTGACAAGCAGCGCGGCGGCTGGGTTACAGCGGCGGCGTCCAGGTCAGCCCAAACATCCAGACCCGACCTTCTTCCCGGTAATGTTGATTGTTCTGGAAGTTCGGGTCTTGATAGTTGTACATCGCCCGGGCGTAAGTTTTATCCAGCACGTTATCGACCTTGGCCGACAGCACCACGTCGCGATTCAACGCCCAACTGCTGCGCAACCCCAGCAAGGCATAACCGCCCAGGCGATTGCGATTGTCTTCAGCGTCATAGCTGCGGCTGATCGCCTGCCAGCTTGCCCCCACACCGAACGTGTCGAATTGCCGGTCCAGATCCACGTTCAACGTGCGGCGCGCACGACGGGCCAGGGTGTGGCCGGTATCGCGGTCGCGCGGGTCGATGAATGCAACGCCCACGTTACCCTGCCAGCCGAACAGCTCCTGCTTGAGCGCGGCTTCAAAGCCGTTGATGCGTGCCGACGCCACGTTTTGCGGTTTGCTGGTGCTGTCGAGGATGATCGCGTTGCTTAAATCAGTGCGGTACAGCGAAGCTTCCAGGCGCGTGCGGTCACTCAACTGACTGCGCCATTGCAGCTCGTAACTCTTTGAGGTTTCCGGCTGCAGGTTCGGGTTGCTGTAATTCGTGTCAGGGTAATAAAGGTCGTTGAAGGTCGGCGCGCGAAAGCCCTCGCTGTAGCTCAGCAACAGGTCATTGTCGGAGTTAACGGGGACGGTGAGGATGCCGCTCCAGCTATTTTGGCTGCCGAACTGTTGATTCTGATCACGCCGCAGGCCCAGCTCCGTAGAGAACCATTCGCTGTGAAAGCGGTGCTGTACAAAGGCTGCGCGGTTCCAGCGGCTGTTTTCGGTGAACGGGGTGGAGCCGTGGAAGCGATCTTCGTACCTGTCACCGCCGAGTATCAGGCTGTTCTGATCATCCAGCGTCAGGTCGTTCTGCCAGTTGAGCGAGTCGCGGTAGGTGTTGAATACGCTGAAATCATCACTGAGCGTGTCGCGCTTGGTGTCGCGGTTTTCACTGTGGCCCAACTCCAGTCGCGACTGCCAGCGCTGATTGAACGTGGCGTCGACATAGCCGCTGGCGCTGCTCACGGTGTAGTCGGTGTAAGGTTTTTGCCCGACGCTTTGGCCGGTGGCGGCGTCGTAGCGGCCGAAGCTGTTGTCGTACTCCGACTTGCCGCGGTTATCCAACAGGTTGAACCCCGCTTCCAGTTCATCGCTGAAGGAATGGCTGAGGTTCAGGCTGATCGATTGATTGCGGTAGGCATCATGGTCGCCATCGCTGGGGAACGAGGCGTGCGTTGAATTAATACCGGCGGTGTCATCCAGGCTCGCCCCCAGGTTGAAACGCGTGTGCTCATCGCCACCGGAGAGGCCAAGGCTGCGTTCCCACGTCTGGTGGCTGCCAAACCCTACTTTCAAGCGCGGCTGCAGGCCTTTTTCGGCATTGCGGCGGGTGAATATCTGGATCACACCGCCGATCGCATCACTGCCGTAGATCACCGAGCGTGAGCCGCGCAGCACTTCGACGCGCTCAATTTGGTCGACGTTCAGGTAGTGCAGCCCGCTGTCACCGGAAGTGGTGTTGGCGATGCGCTGGCCATCCACCAGCACCAGGCTTTGCGCGGCTTTGGTGCCACGGATGAAGATGCCCGGCAAACTGCCGCGCCCGCCGCTAGGCGCCACTTGCACGCCGGGCACGCGGCTGAGCAGGTCGGTCACGCTGGTCGGTTGCAGGCGGTCGATGTCATCGCGGGTGAACACGCTGTTGGCCGCGCTGCTGTCGTTGCGTGCCTGCACCTGACGGTTGGCGCTGATGACCACGTCGGGCAGTTTCAGGGCGTTGTCGCGTTCGAAGGCCTCGGCGAGCAGGTCGGTAGCGGGGAGCAACAGCAGCGGCAGGGCGTAGCGAAGGCGATTCATGGGCTGTCCGTAGCGTTTTGAAAAGGCCACCCATCAACGGTGGGAGAGGGCTTGCCCCTCCCACAGTGAGTGGCGGTTTCTACAGGCCTTGCAATGCCATGCGCGCGCGCACCGAAGCCTCGATGCCGGCCTCGTCCAGCCCGCATTCGGCAAGCATCTGCGCTGGCTTGGCGTGTTCGACGTACCTGTCCGGCAAGCCCAGGTGCAGCACCGACTTGAGGATATTCTCCCGCGCCAGGAACTCACTGACCGCCGCACCGGCGCCGCCCATGATGGCGTTCTCTTCGACGGTCACCAACAGTTCGTGGCTGCCGGCGATTTCGCGGACAAGGGCTTCGTCCAGCGGTTTGACGAAGCGCATGTCGACCACGGTGGCGTCAATCCTCTCGGCGACTTTCAAGGCTTCGGCCAATTGCACGCCGAACACCAGGAACGCGGTTTTGCTGCCTTGGCGACGCAGAATGCCTTTGCCAATCTCGATCGGCTCCAGGCCTTCGTCGATCAACGCATTCGGCCCATTACCGCGCGGGTAACGCACGGCGGCGGGGCCGTTGTACAGATAGCCGGTGCTGAGCATTTTGCGCAGTTCGTTTTCGTCGCTCGGCGTCATCACCAGCATGCCGGGGATGCAGCGCAGGTACGACAAATCAAAACTACCCGCGTGAGTCGGGCCGTCTTCACCGACCAAGCCGGCGCGGTCGATGGCGAACAATACGTCGAGGTTCTGCACCGCTACGTCGTGCACAAGCTGGTCGTAACCGCGTTGCAGGAACGTGGAATAGATTGCCACCACCGGCTTGGCGCCTTCGCAGGCCATGCCGGCGGCGAACGTCACCGCGTGCTGCTCGGCAATTGCCACATCGAAATAGCGCAGCGGGAAGCGCTCGCTGAACGCCACCAGGTCGGAGCCTTCCTTCATCGCCGGGGTAATGCCCACCAGGCGCGGGTCGGCAGCGGCCATGTCACACAGCCATTCGCCAAACACACCGGAATACTTGGGCCCGCTGGCCTTTTTCGGCGCGGCGGGAGCATCCAGTGGTTCAAGCTTGGTGATTGCGTGGTAACCAATCGGGTCGACTTCCGCCGGGGCGAAGCCTTTGCCTTTTTTGGTAACGATATGCAGGAACTGCGGGCCTTTGAGGTCACGCATGTTGCGCAGCGTGGCGATCAGCGTCGGCAGGTCATGGCCGTCGATTGGGCCGATGTAGTTCCAGCCGAGTTCTTCGAACAAGGTGCCGGGTACCAACATGCCCTTGGCGTATTCTTCGGTACGCCGGGCAATTTCCCACGCGCCGGGCAGACGCGAAAGCACCTTCTTGCTGCCTTCGCGCATGCTGGCGTAGGTGCGGCTGGAAAGAATTTTTGCAAGATAATTCGAAAGGCCACCGACATTGCGCGAAATCGACATGTCGTTGTCGTTAAGGATCACCAACATGTTGGCGTCGACTTCTGGCGCGTGGTTCAGCGCCTCGAAGGCCATGCCGGCGGTCAGCGCGCCGTCACCAATCACCGCAATCGCCTTGCGCTCGCTGCCTTGCAGGCGGGCGGCAATTGCCATGCCCAGCGCCGCACTGATAGAGGTGCTGGAGTGGCCGACGCCAAAGGTGTCGTACTCGCTTTCGACGCGCCGCGGGAACGCGGCCAGGCCTTCCTTCTGGCGCAGGCTGGCCATGCGCTCGCGACGGCCGGTAAGGATTTTATGCGGATACGCCTGGTGGCCCACGTCCCACACCAGCCGGTCGTCCGGGGTGTCGAACACGTAATGCAGGGCGATGGTCAGCTCGATCACGCCCAGTCCTGCGCCAAAATGCCCACCGGTCTGACCGACCGTGTAGAGCAATTCCAGGCGCAACTCATCGGCCAGGGTTTCCAGCTCGGCTTCACCCAGTCTGCGCAGGCCGTCCGGCGTGGCAGCACGGTCGAGCAGTGGCGTGGACGGGCGCTTGCGGGGAATCTCTTGAAACGTCGTGGGCATCAGGCGAATCGTTATAGGTATAGAAGAGGCGGCAGTTTACCTCAAGCGGTGCAAACTGCCCACGCAGAGCGCGGAACTTGGCCGATATGCGGCCGCAATGCGCGCCGTTATCAGTGGCGGCGTTCGACGATATACCGCGCCAAGTCGCGCAGTGGCTCGGCCGCAGCGTCGAAAGGTCGCAGGGCCTGCAAGGCTTGATCGCGCAGTTGCACGGCATACACTTTGGCCGCGTCCAGCCCGAGTAGCGCAGGATACGTCGGTTTGTCCCGTGCGATATCCGCACCCTGGCGTTTGCCGAGGGTGGCGGTGTCACTTTCTACGTCGAGAATGTCGTCCTGCACCTGAAACGCCAGACCGACCGCCTGGGCATAGGTGTGCAAGGCCGCCAATTGCGCAGGTTCCGCGCGGCCACTGGCCAGGGCACCCAGTTGCACGGCGGCCTCAATCAGCGCGCCGGTCTTGTGGCGATGCATATGTTCAAGCGCTTTTTGGTCGAGCTTGAGGCTGACCGAGCCCATATCGATCGCTTGCCCGCCGACCATACCGGCAGGGCCAGCCGCCAAGGCCAGCGTCGTCACCATACGCAAGCTGACCTCGGCCGTGACGCGGCTCAAGCGCGGGTCCAGCAACGCGCTGAACGCCAGGCTTTGCAAGCCATCACCGGCCAGAATCGCATACGCCTCATCAAAGGCTTTATGTGTGGTGGGTTGGCCACGACGTAAATCGTCATCGTCCATCGCTGGCAAATCGTCATGCACCAAGGAGTAAGCGTGAATCAGCTCCACCGCACACGCCGCGCCATTCGCCTGCTCGGCAGGCGCGCCCAAGGCTTCACACGCCGCATACGCCAGCAACGGGCGCACGCGTTTGCCACCATTCATCACGCTGTAGCGCATGGCGTCATAAAGGCGCTGCATTTGCGGGCTTGGCGCAACAAACAAGGGTTCGAGCGCCGCATTCACACGGGCTTGGCTGCTGGCCTGATACGCGTCGATCATTCAGGCTGTTCCGCGTCGAAAGGTTCTTCGGCCAACTCCCCATCCCGCTCCAGCAGCACCTGCACCTTCTGCTCCGCCTGCGCCAGCGCGCTCTGGCAGTCACGGGTCAGGCCGATACCTTGCTCAAACGCCGTCAGCGAGTCCTCCAGCGACAACTCGCCGTTCTCCAAACGCTCGACCAGGGTTTGCAGGTCGGCGAGAGATTGTTCGAAATCGAGTGCAACTTTTTTGCGGGCCATGGCGGCTATTCCGGTAGACGGTAAACCGGCGCGACACTAGCAGACATGCGGAATTGGGGCAAATGAGCGGGGGTGGTTCAGTCGGCCTCGCCGTTGATTTGATAGCGCGTACTGCGGCCCCCGCCGGGCAATCGAACCAGGCAGTTTTTTTCCAGTAAATCGGCCAGGTGCCGGGTTGCCGTCGCTTTGGACACCTTCGCCACCGCCTGATACTGCGCGGCGCTGATACCGTGCTCAAAGCCCTTCTCGCCGCCGTCGAGCAGGCGATTGAGCACCTTTATCTGCTCGGCAGATAACGCAAGGTCCGCGTAGCGCTGCCAGAACCGGCTCTTGTCCAACACCCGATCAATCCGCGCCATGGCCTGCTGCACGCTGCGCAACAGGGTTTTGAGGAACCATTGCAGCCACTCGGTGATATCCAGCGTGGCCCTTTGGGCGGACTCCAGCGCGTGGTAATAACCGGCGCGGTCTTCCAGAATGCTTGCCGACATCGCATAAAAGCGGATGGCCTGATGCTCGCCCTGAGCCAGTGCCAAATCCGTGATCGCGCGCGTCAGGCGGCCATTACCGTCATCGAACGGATGCAGCGTGACAAACCAGAAATGCGCGACGCCGGCGCGCACCAGCGGGTCCAGCTCTGGCTGATCGCGGCTGGTTTTGAACCATTCGAGAAAGTCATCCAGCGCCAGATCCAGCCCCGGCGCGCGGCGGCGCTTCAAAATGCAGGGTCGGCTTGTCAAGTCGCCCCGAGACCACCTGCATCGGCTCATCGCCCCGCAACGCCCCCACATTCAGCGCTCGCGCAGCAAAGCCTGCCTCTGGAACCGGGAATAGCCAGTGGTGCCAATTCAATAAACGGGCGAGGGTAAACGGCTCGGTGTATTGCTCGGTGGCATCCATCATCAGTTCGGCGAGGCCCTCGCTACGCGGGCTCACCTTGCCGTCTTCCATCGCCTCCAAACCCAAGCGCCGCGCCAGAGAGGAACGCACCGAGCCGACATTCAACTGCTCATCTTCGATTGCCGAAGAAGCCAGGACATTTTGCAGCAACGCATCCAGTTCATTCTTCGCACTGACAGGCCCGCTGACGGAGCCGAGCATGCCCAGCAGCTTGCCTTGCGCTTGCCCGCACTCACGCAACAAGGCAGCCAGGCGTGCGGGTTGCCAGTAAAAATGGGGCCAATCGGTGTGTTGCCAGATCCAGCGCGGATCAACCATGGAGGTAGGCCTGGGCGTGTGAGCCGAATAAGGGATTTATTCGGCTCATTTAGTGAGCCGATTGTGGGGTTTATTCGGCTCATCGTCTACTCGAGTGATGATTTTTCAAGATGTCCAGGCGATGAATGTTTTTTACTAGCGGCCGCGAATACCAGGCGCCCATCTGCTGGCGATACCCCACCAGGCTCTGATGAAAGCCATCCAGCTCATGTTCGATAAAGGTGATGCGGGAAGCGGCGGGCATTCGTGACGGCTCGGCAAACGGCAAGGCGTCGGAGAATGCCGTAGCAAAAGGCGGCTGCATGAGCGGTTGGAAAATTCAGAATGGACTCTGGTGTGATTTTCAAAGGCCAGCAGTACCGATCCCTTTCATTTGCAGGACGTTTCCTAGAGAATCCCGGCCGCTTGCGCCAGCAAATTCCTGCGACTAGGCTGCGGTCCGTCACTGTCTTTCAGTGATCGGGTTTAGTCGCCCGGACTCCGCTAGGCGCACGCGCCATCCCTAAGCCAGGTGTTTCCTCACCTGAACTTTATGGTGGCTGTGCGCAGGGCACCTTCGGGTGCGCCGGAGCCTAGCGGCCGGTCGACTAACCTGCGTACAGCCGCCACCTCTACTCGTTTAGTCGCGAAAGAACGGTGGTATTCATTTACTGCTAGGAGTTTTGCTATGAATAACGTTGTTTCGGATACCGCGACCCACCCCTTTACCGTCAATGAAGAGCTGAGCTTCGAAGATGCCTGGCTGCGCGTGGCTGAGTTGCTGCAATGTGCGGTGACGACGTCGCAAGCGCTCGGCGAACCGCTGGGGGGCGCCGCATAAGGCGGTGATGCACTTGGTGGCGATGGCGAAGCTGGTGGCGGATCGGGCGGTGGAGTGTTTGCAGCTAAAGTAATAACGCCACGATTTTGCACCAGGTAATAACCCTTTGGTCAGCAAGGCGCTGACCAAAGGCCAAAACACTAATGACTCGTCGTCAACGCAATCGCTTTCCAGTGCCGTGCGTATGGCGCCTGCATCCGTTAGCTTCGAGTAACCCCGCTCGGGCAGCTTGAAAGCCCCGCACGCTTGAGGCGGTCATGCGCCACTTTCATCGCGTCATAAAACATTTAATAAGGTACAGATTGACCGAGCGCCCGAGCTTGGCTCTGAGGCAATTGAAGTACACTTGCCCCAGCTCCAGCCTGCCGGCGGCGCAGGTTACCCGAAGAGCTGCTCAAGATGCTTTCGAGTAAAGGACGAACCCGCACCAGCCTTCTCAAAGGCAACGAACACGAGCTGGAAGACCTGCTGATCGAGGAAAAAGTTGAGCTATGAGTACGGATAACGTCCACAGCAACACGTCGCAGTTCATCATCTACCAGAGCGAAGACGGGCAAACGCGGTTGGATGTGCGGTTTGTCGACGAGTCTGTATGGCTGACTCAGGCGCTGATGGCGGAGCTGTTCAGCACCACGCCAGAGAATGTGCTGATGCACCTGAAGAATATCTTCAGCGAGGGCGAGCTTGATCAAAATGCAACCACTAAGGATTTCTTAGTAGTTCGCCAAGAAGGCACACGGCAGGTAAAGCGCAGCCTCAAGCACTACAACCTGGACGCAATCATTTCCGTTGGGTATCGCGTACAGAGCCATACGGCAACCCGCTTCCGGCAATGGGCTACACGGCAGCTTCGTGAATATATCGTCAAAGGGTTTGTGCTTGATGACGAGCGCCTGAAAAATCCTGACCAGCCTTTCGACTACTTCGAAGAGCTGACGCGGCGCATTCAGGATATTCGCACCAGCGAAAAGCGCTTCTACCAGAAAATCACCGACATCTACGCCACCAGCGTGGACTACGACCCAACGCAAGACGCCAGCATCGGCTTCTTCAAAACCGTGCAAAATAAAGTGCACTGGGCGATCACTGGGCAAACTGCTGCGGAGCTAATTCATCACCGTGCCGACAGCAGCAAACCGCATATGGGCCTGACCAACTGGCGCGGCGCCAAGGTACGCAAACAGGATATTGTCAACGCCAAGAACTACCTGACCACAGACGAATTAAGCGCTCTGAACAATCTTGTCGAGCAATATCTGGTGTTTGCTGAAGGCCAGGCTATGCGTCGTATTCCCATGTCCATGGTCGACTGGGTAAAAAAACTTGATGGGTTCCTGACTTTGAACGACCGCGATATTCTCAACAATGCAGGCAAGATCTCCCACGACATGGCCAAACAATACGCCGAGTCGCAGTACGAAAACTTTCACCAACAGCGCCAATATGCAGATGCTGCGGGTGCGGACAAGCGCCTTGCCGACTTGAGCCAGCGTGCTCATCAGCTATCGGGCAAAACGCGTAAGCATGACTGAGCATTTGAAAAAAACAAGCATTCCATTTCGGCATGCAAGCTGTAGGCCGAGTACTTTCTAATCAGGCATTAAAAAGCCGGCTTGTGGCCGGCTTCTCGGGGACTGCTTCAGCTTGTTTTTGACAAACCTCACCAGCCTTCAAATCGCTCAGCCAACATTGCGTCTGGCTGAATAGTCAGGGCATCAGCAGAAACTGTTCCGCGTCGCCGGGCAGGGTGAGTGGCGCACAGCCAACCCCTGCCAAATGTGCGACGCATGATACCCATGTTCACCTCAATTGCCCACCTCCGGGTCCGAGTTAGAGCCTTCCCAGCCCAGCAGTTGTTCATCCAGCGGCACCGGCCTGCGGTTATTCAGGGTGGACCACCAGAACACCCAGCCCACGATCAAGAAGTTCTGTTCGAAGCGTTGTTCGTAGGTCAGGTATTCGTCCGGGTGTTCGCCGGCGTTGTGGCTGCGCATGCGCAGGCCTCCGCCGGGGCGGTTGTAGAGGTATTTGATGCGCAGCATGCCGTCGTGTTCGACGGCGTAGATTTCGCCGTCGATGATTTGGCTGCGGCCGCGGTCGATGGCGAGAGTGGCGCCTTGTTGGATGATGTCGATCATGCTGTTGTCGACCATGTAGGCGCCTAGTGCGCGGTCGGGGTTTACGTTTAGCGTTTGTAGGGTGTGCACGGAGACGCGGATGCGCTCGGTTGAGGTGAATGTGGGGTGGAGGGGGATCTCCACGTCGATTTTTTCCGGCATGCAGATATGGCCTGTGAGGTACTTGCCGCTTTCTTCGCGGGTCGGGAGCCCTTTTGTTGTGTCCGGGCCGGCCAGCAGGAAGTGCGCCGGTGGATGTTTGGGACCTTCGCCGGTGCGTAGCCATCGGCTGGAGACGCAGAGCAAGTCTGCGATCTCGTTGAGTCGGCCCATGGGCACGCCGCGTTTGAACCAGTTGTTCACGTGTTGCGGCGTGACGTTACGGTTCTTGGCGAAGTCGGAGGCGGAAAGATGAACTTCCCGCAGTAGTGCTTTTAGTCGATCACCTGATGTATTCATAAACGCAGAGTTTACTGACGGGGGGAACACATCAAATAAACCATGCGTTGAATTACATGTGTAGGGATTCACGTAGTTGTAGTCTGATATTTCTGTATATTTAGTTAGTTCAACGCTGTGTGTTAGCCATTGAACTTGGTGTTTATTTTTCCCACAAAAAAGCCCCGGATAACCGGGGCTTTTTTGATTGCCGGAGCAATGGGAGCGGGTATTAGCCTTTGTAGGCAGCGACCGACTTCATGATCTCGGCGCGGGCTGCGTCTGCGTCGCCCCAGCCTTCGATCTTCACCCATTTGCCTTTTTCGAGGTCTTTATAGTTCTCGAAGAAGTGTTTGATCTGTTCCAGCAACAGTGGCGGCAGGTCGGTGTATTCCTTCACGTCCACGTACAGTTGGGACAACTTGTCGTGGGGCACCGCGATAACTTTGGCATCGCCGCCGCCGTCGTCGGTCATGTGCAGGATGCCGACTGGGCGCGCGCGGATAACCGAGCCTGGGGTAACCGGGTAAGGGGTTACAACCAGCACGTCGAGGGGGTCACCGTCGTCAGCCAGGGTGTTAGGGATGAAACCGTAGTTGGCCGGGTAGAACATCGGGGTGGCCATGAAACGGTCAACGAACAGGCAGTCGCTGTCTTTGTCGATTTCGTATTTGATCGGCGCGTGGTTGGCCGGAATTTCGATGGCGACGTAGATGTCGTTCGGCAGGTCTTTGCCAGCCGGAATCTTGCTGTAGCTCATTGGGCGTTGCCCCCGTAGTTGGCCATGAAGCATGGCCGGATTGGCCTAAAAGTGGCGGCGATTATAGGCATATTCTGACGCCGATGCCATGCGTCAGACGTCGTAGGGCGCGTGGCGTTCCGTCTGATACCGCGCGTCGCTGGCCTGCAGTTGGGTCAGGCGGGCCAAGGGGTCCTGGCGATAAAAGCGGCTCAGCTGCGCATACACCTGTGGATAAGTGCTGGCCAGTAAATCCGGGGCACTGAAAAAATATTCACTGGTGACCGCAAAGAACTCCGCCGGGTTTTCGGCGGCGTAGGGGTCGATCTCGGTCTCCACGTCAGGGTTGGTGTCCAGTTGGCGATTGAGGTCATCAAACGCGCTTTGCATCACGCTGGCCCATTCCTGCACGCGCATGTCTTGATGCAGCGGCGGCAAGCCGTTGGCGTCGCCGTTGAGCATGTCGAGCTTGTGCGCCAACTCGTGGATGACCAGGTTGTAGCCTTCCCAATTGCCGCTGGCGAGTACGCCGGGCCAGGCAAGAATCACCGGGCCTTGCTGCCAGGCTTCGCCGCTGTGTTCGCCGTCCCACTCGTGTTCGACGCCGCTGGCGTCGCGGTGGCGTTGCGGGCTCACGAAGTCGTCGGGGTACAGCACGATTTCGTGAAAACCCTGATACCAGTCGAGGTCGCCGAGGTGCATCAGCGGCAGTTGCGCCTGGGCGGCGAGCAGCAGGCGTTGTTCCTGATGCAGGTCGACGCCGGGCAGGGCGGTGAGGTGCTTTTCGGCAAGAAACATCACACAGGCTTCGCGTAACCACTGGTCTTGCTCGGCGCTGATGCCGTCAAGAAAGCTCAGGTGGTGCCGCACCCGTTGCCAGGTGTCATCGGCAATCGGGTGTTTGGCCAGCAGGCGCCGGCGACGCCAGGCGCTGAGGGACCACATCGCGGGTTACTGCGACTTGGCTTCGGAAGACGTGCGGCCAAAGCGGCTGCGGAACACGCCGATGATCATCGGCACCAGCGACAGCAGAATGATGAACACGACCAGCAGCGAGAGGTTTTTCTTGATAAACGGCACGTTGCCGAAGAAGTAACCCAAGGTCACCAGCCCGCCGACCCAGAGGATGGTGCCGAGCACGCTGAAACCGAAGAAGCGCGGGTAAGGCATTCTGGCGATACCGGCAACGAACGGTGCAAAGGTTCGCAGGATCGGCAGGAAGCGCGCCAGCGTCACGGTTTTGCCGCCGTGCTTGTCGTAGAAATCGTGGGTTTTTTGCAGGTAGTCGCGGCGGAAGATCTTCGAGTTCGGGTTGCTGAACAAGCGCTCTCCGGCCGTTCGCCCAATCACGTAATTGGTGCTGTCGCCGAGGATCGCCGCCAGCATCAACAGGCCACCGAGCAACACCGGGTCCATGCCGCCGCCGGCCGCGATGGCGCCCGCGATAAACAGCAATGAATCACCCGGCAGAAACGGCATGACCACCAGGCCGGTTTCGCAAAAAATTACCAGAAACAGAATGGCGTAGATCCACGGACCGTAGTTGGTTACCAGCATGTCGAGGTACACGTCGAGATGCAGGATAAGGTCGAGCGGGTTGAAATCCATGGATGGCACCTGTGTGAATGGCCCTACTCAGTAGGCCTGTGCGGAAGCTCGGGTAAGTAAGGCTACAAGGATATGCCGTATTTCTTACGACCCTGAAAGGCCCGCATTATACGTATTGCGAGGTGAAAAGCGTGTTGGTTTTGTAGCGAGGGATGTCGCGTTAATCAAGGGCGTACGCCCTCTCAAGGTTACTTGGCTCTAAACAGGCCTCAACTTCTTCTGAAATAGGCTTTGACCACCCACGTGGCTGTGACTGGCCGCTGCCTGATGCGAAATAAAGTGCACGCGTGCCGCTATCGGTTATCCGGCGGGCTGAGTAGGAAGTTGCCTTTCATCAGGTCAGGATCGTCCGACTCAAGGGTCTGAACCTGCGCCTCGTCCTTGAGATTGACCCCCGACAACTGCCGGCGACATGCCTCCCGCATCAAGTAAAGCAGGCGATGCGCCGCCATGCCGTAACTCAAGCCTTCCAGGCGCACATTGGAGATGCAATTGCGGTAGGCGTCGGTCAGGCCGACCTTGGGGTTGTAGGTGAAATACAGTCCCAAGCTGTCCGGCGAACTGAGCCCCGGCCGTTCGCCGATCAGGATCACCACCATTTTGGCGCCCAGCAACTGGCCGATTTCATCCGCCACCGCCACGCGGCCCTGTTCTACCAGAATCACTGGCGACAATGACCACCCTTCGGCGTGGGTCTGTTCCTCCATGCGTGTAAGAAACGCCAGCGTATGTTTATGCACCGCCAGCGCCGACAGGCCATCGGCCACGACCACGGCGAGGTCTACGCCGCCGGGGTGGGCGGCAGCGTAATCACGCAGGCGCTGCGCCGATTCATCACTTAAGCGCCGCCCCAGGTCCGGGCGTTGCAGGTAGCTGTGCCGGTCGAGCGCGGCGCTGTGCAGCAACAGGCTGTCGCGGCTGCGTTCGGCCAATTGGCTGCTCAGCCCGGCAGCGTCGAAGGGCAAGTGCACCGCGTCGCGCGCCTGGGCGTGGGCGAACTGGAAGTCCAGTTGCGCGCTGGTCGGAATGCTCGTGCCGGTGCGGCCCAGCGCAATGCGCGCAGGCGTCAGGCGGCGCAGTTGCAGCCAAGGGTTTTCGGGTAGGTCGACGTGCACGGGCGGCTCCTTCATCCCAGTTGCGCCAAGGCGTGGCGAAATGCCGGTGGCAGGCTGTTGCCGAAATGCACTTTGCCGTCGGCTTGCGTGAAGATGCCCATTTTCGCCAGCCACTGTTCAAACTCCGGTGCCGGTTTTAAACCCAGTGTTTGGCGGGCGTATAAGGCGTCGTGAAACGAGGTGGTCTGGTAGTTGAGCATGATGTCATCGGAACCGGGGATGCCCATGATGAAGTTGATCCCGGCCACGCCCAAAAGCGTCAGCAGGGTGTCCATGTCGTCCTGGTCGGCTTCGGCGTGGTTGGTGTAGCAGATGTCGCAGCCCATCGGCACGCCGAGCAACTTGCCGCAGAAGTGATCTTCAAGCCCGGCGCGGATGATTTGCTTGCCGTTGTACAAGTACTCCGGGCCGATAAAGCCGACCACCGTGTTGACGAGGAACGGTTTGAAATGCCGCGCCACGGCATAGGCGCGGGTTTCACAGGTTTGCTGGTCGACGCCAAAGTGCGCGTTGGCCGACAAGGCGCTGCCCTGGCCGGTTTCGAAATACATCAGGTTCTGGCCCAGGGGGCCGCGATTCAGGCTCAACCCGGCTTCGTAACCTTCCTGCAGCACGCTCAAGCTGATGCCGAAACTGGCATTGGCGGCTTCGGTGCCGGCAATCGACTGAAACACCAGGTCCAGCGGCACGCCACGGTTGATGGCCTCGATGGAGGTGGTGACGTGGGTCAGCACGCAGGCTTGGGTGGGGATTTCGTAGCGCTGGATGATCGCATCGAGCATCTCGAGCATCGCGCAGATCGAGGCGATGCTGTCGGTGGCCGGGTTGATGCCGATCATCGCGTCGCCGTTGCCGTAGAGCAGGCCATCGAGGATGCTCGCGGCGATGCCCGCCGGTTCGTCCGTCGGGTGGTTGGGTTGCAGGCGGGTCGACAGGCGCCCGCGCAGGCCCATGGTGCCGCGAAACCGCGTGACCACGCGGATCTTCTGCGCGACCAGTACCAAGTCCTGCACGCGCATGATTTTCGACACGGCGGCGGCCATTTCCGGGGTCAGCCCGGGCGCCAATGCGCGCAGGGCGTGTTCGTCGGCGGCGTCGCTGAGCAGCCAGTCGCGCAGGCCGCCGACGGTCAGGTGGCTGACCACGCCAAACGCTTGTTTATCGTGGGTGTCGACAATCAGCCGAGTGACTTCGTCGCTTTCATAAGGGATCAGCACTTCTTGCAGGAAGTGTTTCAACGGGATATTCGCCAGCGCCATCTGCGCCGCGACCCGCTCGCCGTCGTTTTGCGCGGCCACGCCAGCGAGAAAGTCCCCGGAACGCGCGGGGCTGGCCTTGGCCATCACGTCCTTGAGGCTGTCGAAGCGGTAGGTCTGTGCACCCACCGCGTGAGAAAAGCTTGCCATACAGTGTCTCCTTGGCGACGCGGGCAGGCTGTGAGTAAAGCGCCCGCGTCGAGGTTTACGGCCCATCAGTGCAAGGCGGCCTCTGCGGCCTGGATCGCCGCAAATTCTTCTTCCGGCGTGCCTGCTACCAAGTGATGCCGGCTGTAGAAAGCAAAGTAAGCAATTAATACTCCATAGATGATCGCGGCGCCAATAACCACCCGTGGATCGACCAGAAAGCCCGCCACCACGGCCACACAGGCGAGTACCAAGGCCACGCCGGAGGTGAAAATACCGCCCGGTGTGCGGTACGGGCGGTCCATTTTGGGGCGGCGGATGCGCAAGGTGATGTGCGCGGCCATCATCAGCACGTAGGAAATGGTCGCGCCAAACACCGCCACCAGAATCAACAAATCACCCTGGCCGGTCAGCGACAGGCCAAAACCGATAATGCCGGGGATCACCAGCGCCAGCACCGGCGCCTTGCTTTTGTTGGTCTGCGAGAGTTTGCGCGGCAGGTAGCCGGCACGCGATAACGCGAAAATCTGCCGCGAATATGCATAGATAATCGAGAAAAAACTGGCGATCAGCCCGGCAAGGCCCACCAGGTTGACGAAGCCGCCCATCCAGGTGGAGCCGCCGTAGGCAAGCGCCAGGGCTTCCACCAGCGGGTTGCCCGATTTGATCAGCGCGTACGTGCCGGCGCCGCCGGGTGCGATGACCAGAATCAACAGGGCGAAACTGGTCAGCACCACAATGGCGCCGATCAAGCCGCGTGGCAGGTCGCGCTTGGGGTTTTTGGTTTCTTCGGCGGCCAGCGGCACGCCTTCGACCGCGAGGAAAAACCAGATCGCATAGGGAATCGCTGCCCATACGCCGACGTAGCCGAAGGGCAGGAAGCTGCTGGCGCCCTTGGCGTCGGTCACCGGCACGTCCAGCAAGTTCGCCACGTTGAAGTGCGGCACCATCGACACCAGGAACACGCCCAAGGCAATGGCCGCGATGGCGGTGATCACAAACATCAGTTTCAACGCTTCGCCGACGCCGAAGATGTGGATGCCGATAAACAGGATGTAGAACGCCAGGTAGATCATCCAGCCGCCAATGCCGAATAACGACTCGCAGTAGGCGCCGATAAACACCGCGATAGCCGCGGGGGCGATGGCGTACTCGATCAAAATGGCGGTGCCGGTAAGGAACCCGCCCCATGGGCCAAACGCGCTGCGGGCAAAGCCGTAGCCGCCGCCGGCGGTGGGGATCATGGAGGACAGTTCGGCCAGCGAAAAACACATGCACAGGTACATGGTGGCCATCAGCAAAGTGGCGAGGAACATGCCGCCCCAGCCACCTTGAGCCAGGCCGAAGTTCCAGCCGGCGTAGTCGCCGGAGATCACGTAAGCAACGCCGAGGCCGACCAACAGCACCCAGCCGGCGGCACCTTTTTTCAGTTGGCGTTGTTGGAAGTAGTCGGTGTCGACTTTTTCGAAGTCGACGGAAGAGCCAGTGGGTTCGCTAGGCATGGGAAAGTACCGTCCATTCTTATTGTTTTATTTAAAGACTGTGAAGCGTTAAGTGTGGGAGCGGGCTTGCTCGCGAAAGCGGTGTTTCAGTAAACGATGAAGTGGCTGATGCACTGCCATCGGGAGCAAGCCCCCTCCCACATTTAATTGTATTTTTAACGCGGGAGTGGGGCGGCTGTTGAAGGGTTAGAAGAATCCCAGCGGGTTAATGTCGTAGCTCACCAGCAAGTTCTTGGTCTGCTGGTAATGATCCAACATCATCTTGTGCGTCTCACGGCCCACACCGGACTTTTTGTAACCGCCGAACGCGGCATGCGCCGGGTACAGGTGGTAGCAGTTGGTCCACACGCGGCCCGCCTTGATCGCGCGCCCCATGCGGTAGGCGCGGTTGATGTCGCGGGTCCACACGCCGGCGCCGAGGCCGAACTCGGTGTCGTTGGCAATCGTCAGCGCCTCGGCTTCGTCCTTGAAGGTGGTGATGCTCACCACCGGGCCGAAGATTTCTTCCTGGAACACGCGCATTTGATTGGTGCCCTTGAGCAGTGTCGGCTGGATGTAATAGCCGCCAGCCATGTCGCCGGTGAGCTTCTCGACCTTGCCGCCGGTCAGCAACTGCGCGCCTTCGCCCTTGGCGATTTCCAGGTAAGACAGGATTTTGTCGAATTGCTGCTCGGACGCTTGGGCGCCGACCATGGTGTCGGTGTCCAGCGGGTCGCCGCGTTTGATCTGCTCGACCTTCTTCATCACCACTTTCATGAAATCGTCGTAAATCGATTCTTCCACCAGCGCGCGCGACGGGCAGGTGCACACTTCGCCCTGGTTGAAGAACGCCAGCACCAGGCCTTCGGCGGCTTTCTCGATAAACGACGGTTCGGCGTTCATGATGTCGGCGAAGAAGATGTTCGGCGACTTGCCGCCCAGCTCAACGGTGGACGGAATAATGTTCTCGGCGGCGGCGTGCATGATGTGCGAGCCCACTGGCGTGGAGCCGGTGAAGGCGATTTTAGCGATGCGCTTGCTGGTGGCCAGGGCTTCGCCAGCTTCCTTGCCGTAACCGTGCACCACGTTCAGCACGCCCGGCGGCAGCAAGTCGCCGATCAGCTCCATCAATACGTTGATGCCCAGCGGGGTTTGCTCGGCAGGTTTGAGCACCACGCAGTTACCGGCGGCCAGGGCCGGGGCGAGTTTCCACGCGGCCATCAGCAGCGGGAAGTTCCACGGAATGATCTGGCCGACCACGCCCAGTGGCTCATGGAAGTGATAGGACGCCGTGAGTTCGTTGATCTCGGCGCTGGTGCCTTCTTGAGCGCGGATGCAACCGGCGAAGTAGCGGAAGTGGTCGGCCGCCAATGGGATGTCGGCGTTAAGGGTTTCACGCACGGCCTTGCCGTTGTCCCAGGTTTCGGTGACGGCCAGCAGTTCGAGGTTCTGCTCGATGCGGTCGGCGATTTTCAGCAGTACCAGCGAGCGGTCCTGAGCCGAGGTCTTGCCCCAGGCGTCAGCGGCGGCGTGGGCGGCGTCGAGGGCTTTGTCGATGTCTTTGGCCGTCGAACGCGGGAATTCGGCGATAGGCTTGCCGTTGACCGGCGAGGTGTTGGTGAAATAGTTGCCCTCCACCGGCGCGACAAATTCGCCGCCGATGAAGTTGCCGTATTTGGCCTTGAACGAAACGATCGAGCCTTCCGTACCGGGATGTGCGTAACGCATGGTGGGTATCTCCTGACTTTTATGTTTATTGGAGTACAACGGTGTTGCGCCTGATAAAGCGTAGAGCAAAGGTTGGGCCACCGCCGCGCGCGCCCGTAAACCGGGGGGTTGGAGTTTTTTACAAGGCGTTGCTGTGACACCGCTGATACAGCGGGAGTGACAGTCTGTGCCATAAACGGTACAGCCTGTGACCGGTAAGCCCGCCCGCGATTGCAATGGTTTTATGGCTGGGGGATGCTGGCTGTTCTCACGCAGCGAGAATAATAAGATCATGCAAAACGATCATTTCAGTCGCCATGCCCAGCAAGTCTTGACCGCCACGCGCGGGCAAGACCTCACCCACGGCCCCGGCAGCGATCCGTCCATCGCCCGTTCCTGGCTGCGTTGCCTTGAGGACTATCACCTCGACCCGGCGCTGAGTATCGCGCCTACCGTGCTCGAACACGGCCGCCTGCTGGAGAGCCGCGAACGCCTGCAACACGTGTTGCACATCGCCGGCAGCGAGATGAACAGCCTGCATCAACAGCTCTCTGGCGCCGGCCATGCGGTACTGCTCACCGACGCGCGCGGGGTGATTCTCAACTGTGTCACCGCGCCGTCCGAGCGCACGATCTTCGAACGCGCCGGCCTGTGGCTGGGCGCCGACTGGAGCGAGGCCTGCGAGGGCACCAACGGTATCGGCACCTGCCTGGTGGAGCGTCAGTCCTTGACCATTCACCGTGATGAACATTTTCGCGGGCGCCACACCGGCCTGACCTGTTCGGCGAGCCCGGTGTTTGACCCGCATGGGGAACTGCTGGCGGTGCTGGACGTGTCCTCGGCGCGTGAGGCCGTGTCGCGTCAGAGCCAGTTCCACACTATGGCGCTGGTGAATCTGTCGGCGAAGATGATCGAAAGCTGTTACTTCCTGCGTCATTTCGAGAAGCACTGGCTGCTGCGTTTTCACCTGCAGGCTGAGTCGGTGGGCCTGTTCAGTGAAGGGCTGCTGGCGTTTGACGGGGAAGGGCGCATCTGCGCGGTCAATCAGAGTACGTTGAATCTGCTGGGCCAGGTTCGCGGCGGTTTGCTGGGGCAGCCGGTGGAGGCGTTTTTCGAGTGCTCGCTGGATGAGTTGCTCGGTCGGGCCAGCGCGAATGCCGCGGCCAGTTGGCCGTTGCGAACCCGTGACGGCCGGCAGTTGTTCGCCGCGCTACGCGGCCACGCGTGCAGTGTATCTGCGCCGCTGGCCAAACCCGAGGCGCCACGTCTGCCAGGTATTTGCCTGGGCGATCCGGCGTTGCAGGATATTTTTCGCAAGGCGCTGAGAGTATTCGAGCGCGACGTGCCGGTGCTGATAAATGGCGAAACCGGCTGCGGTAAAGAGGTCTTCGCCAAGGCGGTGCACCATGCGAGCCAGCGGTCGGGCAAGGCCTTTGTTGCGCTGAACTGTGCAGCCATCCCCGAAAGCCTGATCGAAAGCGAGCTATTCGGTTATTGCGGCGGCAGCTTTACCGGCGCCCGCAAGGAGGGCATGCGCGGCAAGCTGCAGCAGGCGGACGGCGGTACGTTGTTTCTGGATGAAATCGGCGACATGCCAATGGCCTTGCAAACCCGTCTTTTACGCGTGTTGGAAGACCGTATGGTCGTACCCATCGGCGGTGAGCCTGGGGCGGTGGACGTCAGAATCATCAGCGCTACCCACCGCAATTTGCTGGCGCGCGTGCAGGCCGGCAGCTTTCGTGAAGATTTGTACTACCGCCTCAACGGTTTGGAAGTGGCCTTACCGGCGCTGCGTGAGCGCAGTGACAAATCGCAGTTGCTGGATGTGTTGCTGGCGCAAGAGGCGGCAGGGCAAACGGTGCTTCTAAGTGTTGCTGCGCGTCAGGTGTTGCTCAGCTATGCCTGGCCGGGCAACGTAAGGCAGTTGCGTACCGTATTGCGCACGTTAGTGGCGCTGTCCGATGAGGGCGCTGTAGGGGTTGAAGATTTACCCGCCAATATTCGCCAGGCGGGTGTGCAGCACGCCGCGGTGGTTGAGGCTTCGCCACTGGCTGACGCCGAACGCCAGGCAGTGTTGAGTGTGCTTGAGCAGCAACGCTGGCACATGACCCGTACGGCCGAGCAATTGGGTATCAGTCGTAACACCTTATACCGAAAGTTGCACAAACATGGGCTGGTGCCGGTCCGTCATTTGAGGGTTTGAGCGCAACCGATCCGGGCAGCTTCAGTGCCCCGCCCCGTCATTTTTTTCAGCGCCAGAGCGGGGCGGGCTGACGATTTTTACACGAGTATGGAACGATAAGTGAAGGGCGGCCACGTAAGTTATGAAGCACAGGGAGTGTGTATTTAACTTACTTCTTGAGAATATTCCAATGGCGATAAAACCTGTTTCATCTCCGAGAGTAACATTACCGCCTCCCCACGCCCCAGCACCAAAGGCAAAGCCCGCTTCGACGCCTGCCCAGGCTGCGCCGCCCCCGGGTCTTAGAAGAGCCCCCTCCGGCCAGTATTTCAATCAGCAAGGCAAATTGGTTAATAAGCACAATCAGCCGGTCAACGACAAAGGTCAAAGAATTAACAATGCGGGGCAACTGATCAATACAAAAGGTCAGCCAATAAACGAAAGGGGCCAGCTGATAAATGCTCAAAATCAGACGATCAACTCGCAAGGCAGGGCGGTGAATGATAATGGGCACTTGATTGATGCGCAGGGGCGTACGGTCAACACATTCGGGCGCGTTATAGATGATAAAGGGCATTATATTGATAATGATAAAAAACTGGTCAATAAAGAGGGCTTTCTGGTAGATAAAACCGGTCGCGCGCTTGATAAAGATGGCAAGGTTGCCAGGGACCAGGCGAGCGCTGTAAAGGGTAATAATGAGCCGCACCCGGATATGCTTCCCCCTCCTCTAAAAGCAAGGGTCTTTAAGTGGCAGGGCAAAGAGCTGCCGCCGGCCAGCCTGCCCAAAGCTACGGTTGCCCAGGTGGCTGGGCGGTTGTCTGATGCTGAAAAATTGATCAAGTCGGGCGTGATTTCTCAGTCGCCCGGTGCCGGCTTGATTGCACGCGATGCGGGCATTAGCGCGGGTGTTACCGGTCTTGTATCTGCACCGATCAACGTCGCGGCTTACTCAGGTTCTGTTGCTGTGGGCGAGGCGATCAAAGCGTCTTATTTGCCTGCGCCACTGGTGCCACCGCCGCCGACTGCGAAGTCGACTGTTGAGCTGCCCGCGGCTGCTCCTGGAGATGCGGCAGCCGCCGTAAAGGAGGCAGAAGAAGCGGCTGCGCAAGCGCTTTATCCCCGACTAAACGACGCTCAAATCGTTAGCCTGACGGTGACCAATTTATCCATCGCGCTGAGGTACGGAGAGACCGAGCAGCATTTTATTCCAGGTCAATATTGGCCGAGCGCCCCCCTTGAGCGGATGGAACAACTCGAGAACATGTTGGATTTTGCCGAGGAACACACCAAAACGCTGGCTGATGATAAAGAAGTTTATTTTAAATCCTTCCTCCCTAAGCAGAAGGCTGCCGACGGCCTGGCAGGGCTCGGTGCTCGGGTCGATGCCCTCGAGGGAAGGCTCGCGGCGCTCAATAAGGCGCAAGGCCTGATAATCGATAAACTAAATGCAACAAGCCAAGAGGAAGAACTGGCGTAAGGCGCTGATGAGCGCTGTGAGGCAACTCGGCCTGCGCAGTTGCCCGTTCCTGTGATGAACCACTGCTGTCCCGACGAGGTGGCAGTGGGCATGGCACTGAATAAGTGCCAGCGACTGTATTAACCTCGAGACCAAGCCCAGCGCTTTCAAATAAACAAGCGTGGGTCTTGGTTTTTTTTGACAACGGATTTTAGCGTCGAGCGCTATTAACTGCATCGCAGTCTGTGATAACCACCGAACTGCTCAAAGGTAAAACTTAGCCATGACTGTGCAAAGTGCTGGTTCGCTGCGTGGTGCACTGCCGACTAATCGTCCACCTCAGCCCTCGGCTGACGTGGGCGCAGGGGCAACTAACCCGTTGACGCATTCTTTACCGGTTGCGCAGAACCCGCAGGCGTCTACTGCTGCGGCCGATGCGCGTTTGGCACAACACTACGCTAAACTTGTTTTAACATCGCAGCGCATACCCGTTCCACCAGAGTCCACCTTGGGGCATTGGATTGAGGCATTGAAGTTAGCCGCCGATTCCCCTTTGCTCAAACGTTTGGCCGCGCTCGTTGGGGTAAGTGTAAAAACCCTTTATATTAATCCTGACAAGGGTGAACTCCATTTTGAAGGGGGCGCACGACTAAATCGTCAATCACCTGAGCTGGCCGACTTACCGGGCGGCAACGACCTGATTGATAGTTTGATGGCCGCCGCCAAAGTACTCGCGCCCTACGGAAATGTTAACCTCCCCTATGATTATCAGCCCGACGGGTTTGGCAACTTCACCGTCGATTCCAGTGTCATTCAGCATTTTTACCATGAGCCCCCGACGGTCTCGCGGCAACAAACAATCATTCGCTCAGAAGAGCTCAGCAGTGTTCCGCTTTTCAGGGGGCATGACGCGTTGCCCGATAACGACAAGCTTCTGAACGTCTTGCGCGTGATCGGCGATGCCCAGCAGTTGGATAACGTGCTTGGCGCTATGAAGGCGCAGATTGATAAGCCCGATGCGCAACTGGATTTGGACGCTATTGTTGTTGAGGTCGCGCCGCATTCCGCCTTGTGGAGTGCACAACAAAAACAACCCGTGACCCTCAGCTTGAAGCAACTGATCATTGGTCATGGCTTGCAAGTTCCGGTCACTTTGGACGCACTTGCCAACGTGCATCGTGCATTGTCCGTGGCGCCTTTGCGTGCACCCAGTGAGGGCGACTATGGCGGGCTGTTAAGCAAAGACATGCCGCTGGGGGAGGCCGATCAACATAAAATAAGCGAGGTCGTAAGCGACTGGAAAGCCCTTCAAACACAAGTGCCGCTTGATGGCCAAGGGCGTGCGCCCAGCCTTATCGAGTATCTGCAGCGTGCTGTCCCTGCATCGGTAACGGCGCGGGCCGGCGAAGACATCGAGGCTTTTCTCAAGGCATTGATCAGCACCCCTCAGGCTCGCGCGCTGGGTAAACAGCTGCAGGAGGCGATTGGCGCACTGCCGACTCAGACCAGTGCCCAAGAGTCGCTGCTCGCAGCATTAGGCTTGGACGCCGATCCTGTGGCAGGCCAGCAACGCAACAATCTGGCCGGGTATAACCTGCGCCAGAAAGATAACTGGGGGTTGTCGCCGGCACATATAAAACAACGTTTTGAAAAGCACCTGGAAAGCCGGTTTGGCCCGCAGTTGGCGAAGGTGGTGGCTTATCAATTGCTGGCGCTGTCAGCCCCCGAGTTTCTGGTCAAAGACCAGCCTCCTGCACTGGTCTACGGCTCCCAGCAATGGGCATCGTTCAGCTCAGCTGTCATGCGCCGCGAATTGGACACGCCAGGCGCATCGGCCGGGCACGCCTATGCTGACATCATGCAGCGCGATGCCCTGGAGCCCATAACAGAGGTCGGGCAGGCGCAGTTGCAGGCCGCGGCAATGAGGTCTGTGGTCGACTGGGGCATTGCCAATGAGGTGATCGAGCAAAGCAGTGACGATGCCTACGCCGCCGAGACCATCGATCGCGCGGTGATTGCCCTGCAAAAGCAGGTCGATAATTTGGTGGAACGCTCCAACGCGGTGGATGTCCCCATGCCCAATCGCCGGGCGTTGGCATTGGCTGAATTAAGCCGCGTCTACGGCGTTAAAATGGAACGTTTCTTTGAAGATAAAACGCTGCTCGGTGATCTTCCGCCAGGTTCGCGCAAGCGTGGGACTTACTCGCTGTTGGATATTTATATGTCCGGCGATTTATACAAACATGCTTGGACCGCCTCAAACAAGCACTTCACAACGGCCGATATTCAAGCAGGTTTTTCCAAACTTGCGGATATAAAAACTACGTTTTATAAGAAGTTCGATGCCTACGTCGATGGCGTGAAGCAGTATGTAGAAACAAGCTTTCAGTATCAATTATCGCTGTTGCCGGTTGAAGATCGGCTGATGATCGAGCGCGGTAAAGTCACCACTTTTGATCTCGGCTCGCCTTCTCGTCATAAAGGGCCTGTGCGCGCTGGCCATCCGATGGTTGACTATATAGAAAGTGGCACGATTCTCATTAGGGCCGAAATGGGCGCGAAGAGCCGTCATTATTTGTATTCGCCTTCAAAAGGCAAAATTTTGAAGGACATGGATCCCTCCAGGCCTGGGCTTTGGACGCCGGGGTCTCGGCTGTATTTTTCCATGGAGCGTCCCGGACGGCCCGCCGAGCAAGAAGATACGGTGACCATCCTGTGGCAGGCACGGAGGGCTGAGTGGACAAAAAAAGACAAAATCGACTTCGCCGCGTTGTCTATTTATCCATCGAAGTCACTGGAAACGCCATTAACCGAACCGTATCCCAGGTCAGAGGCAATGGTTGCCTCGAAGCGGGCCAACGAGTTGGCCTCGGTGGTCAGTGCATTTTTCAGCCGGGGTGTGAATGACGCCAAAAAAATATCCTACGGCGAAACGACTCAAGAGCGCGATGTGCGAAGGGACAAAGCCGGCATGGCGTTCCTGCGCAGTCTCATTCCCTTTTACGACGCCGTTAAAAGCTTCAAGAACGGTCGACCGCTGGAAGGGAGTCTTTACTTGTTGCTTGATCTTATCGGGTTGGTCGTGCCTGCCTTTAAAGGTGGCGCCTTAGCGGTCAAGACAGGAGCCAAGGGGCTCGCGTCAACCATGAGTTTTCTGAAGGGGTTTGTGACAGCAGGCGTTAAAGCGGCTAACCCCTTGCTGGGCCTTTATGACATCGGGCGTGGGGTATTCCAGTTGGCCAAGCTTGCCAAGCGCGGCTTTAAGTCTGCCTCTCCCTTGTTCAATAAGTTGCATCACGCGCGCGGGCACAGCGGTAGTTTTGACATTCCTCGTGCAGGCAAAACAGACAGCGTCGCCGAAGGCATTTACCGGCCCGTGGGCGCAACAGCCGAGGCGCTTCCTACTCAAGCAGTGCAACGAAACGGCAAGTGGTACGCCTATGACGCTCATTCTATGTTGCCTTACGGCGCTCCGTTGAAAGGCTTCACGCCCAATGCGGGTTCCGGTTTTTTTAAGCAGGCAGCAGACGTTGCTGTTAATGCGACTATCGATGCCGGGTTCGACGCTGGCGTTGGCTTGGCGTTTCAGCTCTTACAGCCGCGAAAGCTGGTACAGCGTTCGTTTCAACTCCCCTCTCTGCCGCAAACCGAGTCGGAGCAACTAGACGCCGCCGACAGTGTTGGCAGGATTGTCGATCAAACATGGATTGCCCGCGCTCAGACACTTCAGCGGGCCGTCCAACTGGCGAATGAAGACTTCGCGGAGGTGGCAGGTGTCGAGGTGCAAGCCGCTGACATCGCGTCGCAAGAGGTGCCAACCGACATTAGTCAGCACTTGGATCAAATGGACGCCGATCTGGGCGCGCTTGAGGAACACGTCGATGAAGGGGCGCAAGCGCTCAGCGTGTTTTTCAAGCGCCATATTCCGGCGCCTGTTGACCTGTTGAGCAGTAATTCGGTGCGTGATCGATTGAATGCCATAGAGAAACGATTGGCCGCGGTAAACAAAGCGCTACGCAAGATGAAGGCGCTTGGCAGCGAGGCGGCATGAGGGGTGGCGCTGGGCGAAGAGGCCGTTTAATAGGTGCGATTTCCCCCTCCCTGCGCTAACCTGCCTCGATGTTCAAGAGGTCAACCATGCACATTCATATTCTCGGTATTTGCGGCACTTTCATGGGTTCGATGGCGGTTTTGGCCAAAGAACTGGGCCACCATGTCACCGGCTCCGACGCTAACGTTTATCCGCCCATGAGCACGCAATTGCAGGCTCAGGGTATCGAGTTGACCCAAGGCTACGACCCATCGCAATTCGACCCGGTCCCGGACCTGGTGGTGATCGGCAACGCCATGTCCCGTGGCAATCCTGCGGTCGAGTACGTACTCAATAAAGGCTTGCCGTATGTCTCCGGTCCCCAGTGGCTGGCAGACCATGTGCTGCAAGGTCGCTGGGTGCTCGCGGTAGCCGGCACGCACGGCAAAACCACCACCAGCAGCATGCTGGCGTGGGTGCTGGAGCACGCGGGCATGAGCCCGGGCTTCCTGATCGGCGGTGTGCCGCAAAACTTCTCGGTGTCGGCGCGCCTGGGTGAAACGCCGTTTTTCGTGATCGAGGCGGATGAATACGACAGCGCGTTTTTTGATAAACGCTCCAAGTTCGTCCACTACCGCCCGCGCACGGCGATTCTGAATAACCTGGAGTTCGATCACGCTGACATCTTTCCTGATCTGCCGGCGATTGAGCGCCAGTTCCACCACTTGGTGCGCACCATTGCGAGCGAAGGCCTGGTCATCCACCCAACCACCGAGCCTGCGTTGCAGCGCGTGATCGACATGGGTTGCTGGACGCCGGTGCAAACTACCGGCGCGGGCGGGCAGTGGCAGGTCAAATTGCTCAGCGAAGACGGCTCTAAATTTGAAGTGCTGTTTGAAGGGCAAGCCCAAGGCGTCGTTGAGTGGGGCATGACCGGCCAGCACAACGTCGCCAACGCCTTGGTCACCCTGGCGGCCGCGCGGCATGTAGGCGTGGTGCCAGCCATGGGCATTGCCGCGTTGAGCGCGTTTAAAAGCGTGAAGCGCCGGATGGAAAAGGTCGCCGACGTGAATGGGATTACCATTTACGACGACTTCGCCCACCACCCAACGGCGATTGCGACCACGCTGGATGGCCTGCGCAAGCGCGTCGGTGATGCCAACATCATTGCGATTGTCGAGCCGCGCTCAAACTCGATGAAGCTTGGCGCGCACCGTGATGGCCTGCCGGAAAGCGTCAACGATGCCGACCAGGTGGTCTGGTATGCGCCCGCCAACCTTGGCTGGGACCTGCCGTCCATCGCGGCACTGTGCACTGTGCCCTCAACCGTCTGCGATTCCATCGAAGGCATTATTCAACACGTCAAACTCAAGGCCGCACCGGGCACCCACGTGGTGGTGATGAGCAACGGCGGCTTCGGCGGCCTGCACGGCAAACTGGCCGAGGCGTTGAAATGAGCGGCCCGGAACGCGTGACCCTGGCGATGACCGGTGCCTCCGGCGCACCGTATGGCCTGCGCCTGCTTGATTGCCTGGTGCGCGAGGAACGCGAGGTGCATTTTTTGATCTCCAAGGCCGCACAACTGGTAATGGCCACCGAGACGGACGTGGCGTTGCCGCCCAAGGTGCAGATGATGCAAGCCTTCCTCACCGAATACACCGGTGCGGCGGCGGGGCAGATCAAGGTTTACGGTAAAGAAGACTGGATGTCGCCGGTGGCCTCGGGCTCCGGTGCGCCGGCGGCGATGGTGGTGGTGCCGTGTTCCACCGGCACCTTGTCGGCGATTGCCACTGGCGCCTGCAACAACTTGATCGAGCGGGCGGCCGACGTGACCTTGAAAGAGCGCCGCCAGTTGATCCTGGTGCCGCGCGAGGCGCCGTATTCGAGTATTCACCTGGAGCACATGCTCAAGTTGTCGAACATGGGCGTGACCATCTTGCCGGCATCGCCCGGGTTCTATCACCAGCCGCAGACCATCGATGACCTGGTGGATTTTTTGGTGGCGCGCATTCTCAACCTGCTGAATATTCCTCAGGACATGCTGCCGCGTTGGGGCGAACACCATTTGAGCAGCGATGAATAAGGCGCTGTTAGTTCTGCTGGCCCTGCAACTGACGGGCTGCGCTACCGCACGCACGCTCGACGCCGCGCAGCCTGGCGCGCCCGTGGTGTACGCCGGTACGCGGCTGGATTTGTATGCGATTAACGGCGGCTGTTGCGCCAAGGACCGGTTTGGCGCTGAAGCGCCGAGCTACCCGCACATCGACCTGCCGGCCAGTGCGTTGCTCGACACACTGCTGTTGCCGCTGTCGGCGTTGACGGTATTGGGCGTGGGCTTCAATGCAACCGGTGGTCTGTAGCACCGACCTCGCAGGCAACCCAAAACCAATGTGGGAGCGGGGGGGGGGGGGGGGGGGGGGGGGGGGGGGGGGGGGGGGGG
>NZ_JBLZPT010000014.1:0-35954 GCF_049199985.1 Pseudomonas kitaguniensis | reverse complement strand
CAATTTTTTTTTAATGATACGGCGTCCACCGTTTTCTATAATTTTTATTTTTTTGTGATCGTTTTTTTTTTTTAAGAGACAGGTCGATGCCTGAGTTGACTGACACGCCGCCTTCGCGAGCAAGCCCGCCCCCACCGTTTGTTGTGTGCCTGCGCTCAACGACGTTACTTGCCGAGCTTGCGTAGCTCGTCTGACTCGACCACGCGCACGCCATTTTGCTCTTCGAGCGCCAGGCGCCACATGGCGCGGGCCAGTTCGCACACTTCGATGCCGTGGTATTTGCCTGGAATCAATCGCGACAATGTGCCCGCCAGTTGTTCGGCCAGGCGCGGGTGCAGGCGTTCGCCAAGTAACAGTGACGGCCTCGCGATGGTCAGTTGCGGCCAGTCCTGCGCCTGCAACGCCAACTCCATTTCGCCTTTGACGCGGTTGTAAAAGATCGAGGATTTCGGGTCGGCGCCAATCGCGCTGATCACGATCAAGTGACGCGCGCCCATTTCCCGCGCGCGCTTGGCGAAGGCCACCACCAGGTCCAGGTCGACTGCGCGGAAGGCCGCTTCGGAGCCCGCCTGCTTGATGGTGGTGCCCAGGCAACAAAAGGCGATATCGACCGTGCCGCTCAGTTGTGGCAGCAGTAGCGCGGGGTCGCCTACCGGGTTTTCCAGGCGCGGGTGTTCGGCCAGCGGCTTGCGGCTGGGCGCCAGTACACGGGTCACCGTGGGTTCGTTGAGCAGGCGGTCGAGCAGGTGTTCGCCGGTCAGGCCGGAGGCGCCGGCGAGCAAGATATGTTGAGGTGTCAGGTACATGGTGTTTCCCCCTTGTTACACGTAGCAGCTTAGTTGCCTTTGGCTTCCTTGCTATTCATAGAGACGCTTTCGAGCGCCTTTCGTGCCTGCTGTTTGCGTAATAATTGCCAGTGAGCGATCACGCCTTTGGGGGCCCAGATCTGTGGTTCAGAGGCTTCGAAGTTGTCCGCTTGTTCGCGCTCGGCCACCTGCACTTGGGCCAGTTTGAAGGCTTGTTGCAAATCGTCGGTCTGGTTGAAAGCTTGAGCGAAAAGGGCATCGCCAAAATAGGTGAAATCCGCTTCCTCGGAGCAACCAAACGACACGCGATCCGCGCGCGAGGCGGTCATGATCAGCGTGCGCTCATCTTTCAGCGCCGGGATAAACCCGCCGGAATAGCAGGCTGAAATCACCACCACCTTGTCGCGGGCTTTCAGCGGTTCGAGCACCGCCGCCAGTTCATCGGCGGGCAGGTCGGCCAGCTCCATGCGCGGCTGGTCGAGCACCAGTTCGTGTTCGTGGGTGCCATGGCTGGTCAGGTAGATAAATACCAGGTCTTCCGGCCCGGTGCGCTCGGCCAGGGTTTGCACGGCGCGGCGCAGGCTTTCGCGGGTGGCCAGCGGGCGGTCGGCGATGTGGTCGCGGTGGTTGACCAGCCGGATCTGCCCGCGTGCACCGAAGCGCGTGGCGAGCAGGTTGCTGACGTAATCCGCTTCGCGCAGGAACACACTTTGTTTGCCATCGCCCGCCAGCACCAAGGTGTACAGCTCCACGGCGGGCGTGGAGGGCGGCACGGCAGCGAGGGCGGCATCGAGCAAACGGCCTTGGGCCAGTACGCCGATTTCGAGCGGGTCGGGCAACAGCTTGCCGTCGGCATCGCGCACACGCAGGCCATTCACCCAGGTGCCGGCCTGCACAGTGCCGTCGGTGAGTACGAGGGTGCCTTTACCTTGATAGCTGTCGCTGTCAAAACCGCCGATGTAGAAGCTGCCATCGGTGAGGTTCAGGCGGCCTTCGCCGGTAAACCGCCAGTCGCTGAACTGCCCGATATAGTGGCTGCCGTCGACGCCGATCAACTCGCCTTTGCCGCTGAGTGCGCCTTCCTTGAACTGGCCGATCCACACGTCGCCGTCGGCGTTTTCGTAGCGGCCTTTGCCGTTGAGTTGGTTCTGTTTGAACTGGCCGACATAAATGTCGCCATCGGCGCTGTTGAAGGTGCCGTTGCCTTCGAGTTGGCCATCGACAAAATGGCCGCTGAACTGGTTGCCGCTGTCGTCGTTGCGTTGGCCTTCGCCGTTCGGTTTGCCGTGCGCGAACTGGCCCTGGTATTGGCTGCCATCGGCCAGCTCCAGGCGGCCAAGGCCGGAATACTGGTCGTCCTTGAATTCGCCGCGGTAGGTCATTTGGCCCTCTTTGAGGGTGCCTTCGCCGTTGCGCCGGCCGCTTTTGAAGCCGCCGACGTAGCTGCTGCCCGGGGTGGTCAGGCTGCCCTGGCCGTCGAACAGGCCTTGCTGGAACTGGCCTTTATAAACCTCGCCGTTGCTGCCATGCCATTCGCCCTGGCCGTGCCACTGGCCTTTGTCGAACTGGCCGGCGTACCAACTGCCGTTGGGGTAATCCACGTGGCCCTGGCCTTGCAGCAAACCATTGACCACATCGCCACGGTAGCGGCCGCCATCGGGCAGGCGCGCATCGGGCGGCAACAGCGATTCGCCGTCTCCGCAAGCGGTGAGCAACAGGGCAAGGGCAAGGGGGGCGAGTGGGCGCATAGCGGGATCCGGATAATTGAGCGCCGAGTATGCCGCAGCTAAGAACTTCATACATAAATTTACATACACTGTGGCAAGGTTTCTCACCTCACCACAGGCGCGGCCTTACACGAAGCAGAGTGATAACGACTCGGCGATGTAAGCAGGCTTTTCCTGGCCTTCGATTTCCAGGGTGGCGGTGGCCTTGAATAGCCATTGGCCAGGTTTTTTCTCGGTCACGTCAGTCAGGGTGACGTTAAGGCGCACCTTGGCGTTGACCTTCACCGGCTGGATGAAGCGCACGCTGTCCAAACCATAGTTAATCGCCATCTTCAGCCCTTCGGGCATGATCAGGATGTCTTCCATCAGTTTGGGCATCAGCGACAGCGACAGAAAACCATGCGCGATGGTGCTGCCGAATGGCGTTTGCGCGGCCTTGACCGGGTCAACGTGGATAAACTGATGGTCGCCCGTGGCCTCTGCGAACAGGTTGATACGCGCCTGATCGATGGTGAGCCAGTCGGAACGTCCCAGTTCCTTGCCGATATAATCTTTGAGCTGCGCTACAGGTACACAGGGCATTGCGACTCTCCTTGGGGGCATCGGTTTTTATCACCCAGGCGCCGACAGGGCGGGTGTTTTTTGTGGGTTACACAGACCCGATCTAGATCATCATGCGCAACCAACCCGGTCAACCCACCATGCTTTTGGCGAATGCCGGTGCATAGGGCAGGCATGCTTATAATGCGCGCGAGTTTTGAGGGGGAGAAAACGCATGCTGTTACGTGGGCTGACTTGGCTGGTGCTGTTTCAATTGATTGGCACCGCGCTCAACCATTTGCTGTTGCCGGTGCTGCCGGGGCCGATCATTGGCTTGCTGTTGATGCTCGGCTTTTTGATCGCGCGCGGCGAAGTCGGCGAGCCGTTGAGCCTGGCGGCCAGCAGCCTGCTGCGTTATTTGCCGCTGTTGCTGGTGCCGCCCGCCGTGGGCGTGATGGTCTATGCCAAAGACATTGCGGCAGACTTCTGGGCCATCATCGGTGCGCTGGTGCTGTCGCTGGTGATCGCGATGGGGTTTGTTGGCGTGTTGATGCAAAAGCTGGTCAAGCGCCAGGCGCGCCCGGAGCAGGAACAATGATCTTCGACACGCAAGGCGCGTGGACGGCAGTGATTCATCATCCCTTGTTTGGCATCGGCATCACCCTCGGCGCCTATCAACTGGTGCTGGCGGGGTTTGAGAAAACCCGCTGGGTCTTCCTGCAACCGGTGCTGGTGTCGATGCTGTTGGTGATCGGCGTGCTGCTGACCTGCGGCCTGAGTTACGTTGAGTACCGCAAAAGTACCGAGATCATGGGTATCCTGCTCGGCCCCGCGACCGTAGCGCTGGCAGTGCCGCTTTATTTAAACCTGCGGCGAATTCGGCAATTGTTCTGGCCGATTCTGACTACGCTGGTCTTGGGTGGCGTGCTGGTCACCGGCCTGTGTGTACTCTTGGGCGCGTGGTTCGGCGCCGGGCACCGGATGCTGATGACCATGGCGCCCAAGTCGGTGACCTCGCCGATTGCCATGCTGGTCGCCGAGCAGATCGGTGGCGTGGCCGCATTGGCGGCGGTGTTTGTGCTGATCACCGGGGTGATCGGCGCAATGATCGGCCCGGCGTTCCTGTCACGCCTTGGGGTGCACAGCCCCGAAGCGCGCGGCATGGCCTTGGGCATGACCGCCCACGCCGTCGGCACCTCGGTGGCGTTGCAGGAAAGTGAAGAGTGCGGCGCCTTTGCGGCGCTGGCCATGAGCCTGATGGGCGTAGCCACGGCGGTGTTCCTGCCGTTGGCCGTGTCGGTAATTGTTTAAAGGAAACCTTTATGAGTCTGGCCCTGTTCCCGCTCAATACCGTGCTGTTCCCAGGCTGCACCCTCGACCTGCAACTGTTCGAGGCACGTTACCTGGACATGATCAGCCGCTGCATGAAAAAGGGCGAAAGCTTCGGTGTGGTGTGCATTCTCGATGGCCGGGAAGTCGGCATGGCCCCGGATGGCTACGCGCTGATCGGCTGCGAAGCGCTGATTCGCGACTTCAAGCAACAAGACAACGGCCTGCTGGGGATTCGCGTCGAAGGCGGGCGCAGGTTCCGTGTGCGTGACGCCGGCGTGCAGAAGGACCAATTGCTGGTGGCCGAGGTGCAATGGCTGGAAGAGCTGCCCGACCGCGTGCTGGAAGACGAGGACGCCGACTTGCTGGCGTTGCTTCAGGCACTCGCCGAACACCCGATGGTTGCCTCGCTGGACATGGACGCCCGCGCCGATGGCCAGCAAGCCTTGGGCAATCAGTTGGCCTACCTGTTGCCGTTCACCGAGGCCGACAAGATCGACCTGCTGCAACTCGATGATCCGCAGCAAAAGCTGGGCGCGATCCAGATGTTGCTCGACGAGTTGCAGGGTGAACTCTTCACTCAGTAGGCGTAGCGCAGCAAGGCATGCGGTGTGCCGGTGAGCGCGATAAAACTCAGCACCGCCACCAGTGCCGGGAGCAACAGCCACCAGGTTTTTTGCGGCATGGCCGGCAACGGGCTGCGGTATTCGCTGGCGGCCAGGCTGAACGCGCACACCGTCATCGCCAGCAGCGTGCCGGCCAGAATGTCCGTGGGCCAATGTGCGCCGAGGTACACCCGCGACAGCGCGATAAAGGCTGCCGGAATACAGCCGAGCAGCATCCAGGTCAGGCGTAAGCGCGTGGGTTGCCTGCGACCTGCCAGCACCGCCAGCGCCAGGAAGAACGCAAACGCGCCGGAGGCGTGGCCGCTGGGCATGCTGAAGCTGGTCAGTGGGTCGGTGAGGATTTCTGGGCGGCCGCGCGCAAAAAACAGCTTGGTGCCTGTATTGATCACTGCCGCCCCGGCCAGCGTGGCGCCGACAAACACCGCGTGCCGCCATTGCCGCGCGAGTAACAACAGCCCGGTGAAGATGGCGCTGGCGAAGAACATCTTCTTGAACTCGCCCAACTGGGTGATCCGCACCATCACCTCGTCCAGCCATGGGCTGCGATGTTCCTGCACCAACGCGCTCAGGCCTTGATCGAAGTGGTTGAGGTGCGGGTAGCCGATAAACATCGCGATCAATAACGTCAGGCTGGCGCAGCCCATCCATAAGGTTGCGCGACGATGGCCGCGCAAGCTGCTGTTCAAGCTCAGCCCCAGCAACACCGCCAAACATACCGCCACAACGCCTGCTTCCGGCCAGAAGCCTTCCGGTAACGGCAGGCGGAAGGCGGCGCCGGTGGCCCAGCCAGGCAGTAGATACGCCACCGACCAGCCCGCCGCCGCCAAAATGCTCACGGCGGCAAAACGCGGGAAGGGCATGTCGCACATGCCGGCCACCATTGGCAGCATAGGCCGCAGCGGGCCGATGAAGCGCCCTACAAGCAGGCTGGCAATGCCGTACTTATGAAAGTAGGTTTCTGCGCCATTCATCCATTCAGGGTGGTGACGCAAACCGGGTAGGCGCCGGATGTTCTGATGGAAATGTCGGCCCAGAAAGTACGACACGCCGTCGCCCAGCAAGCCACCGAGGAAGCCCAGTAACAGCGTTTCGCTCAGCGACAGCGCACCGCTGCCGGCGAGTGCCGCAATGGTAAACAACAACACCGTGCCCGGCACGATCAGCCCGGCGATCGCCAAACACTCCACGCACGCGACGATAAACACCGCCACCGCCAGCCATTCGGGGTTCACGGTGAGCCAGGCGGTAATGCTATCGAGCCATTGGCCCATAAAACGTCACTCCCTCTATGCAATACATCACTCGAAACGCTGAAGATCCACTGTGTTGCAGGTGTCAATTTTCAGCAGGCGCAGCCGGTTTAAACCAAAAAGTAATCGCGGCCTTCGACCTGGCCCCGGCGCAGCGGGTTCCGTGTGCAATAAGGCGCATAGCCAGCATCGACGAAACGGTACATCAGGTGTTCATCTCGCCCGCTGGGGATGCCCAGGCGGGTGGTCTGAATAATCTGCGACGGTGGTTGGCCCACGTCCTCCACATACAGTAATTGCGGGTCGAAGCGCTTGGCGTCCCACATCGGCACCTTCAAGCCCAAGGCTTTGCACAGCAGGGTCTGGCCTGCGCACAGCTTCTGCGCAGCGCGAGGGCTGCCGTCGGGATTCGGGTTATTCAGCAGCATCTGCGCCAGGCTCGCAGGGCCGGACACTGCGTCCACCCACGGATAGGCCGATTTGATCAGCACGGCATTGCCTGGGCCTTGCGCGCTGAAGTTCAGCGAATCGCCGCCACGGGCGTAGTACATGTAGATGTGCCCACCATCCAGAAACAAGGCCTTACGTTTTTCTGTGTAGCCGAGTGAGGCGTGGCTGCCTTTTTCGGCCACGTAATAGGCTTCGGTTTCGATGATTCGCGCTGAAAGCCAGCAATCACCGACGCGGTGGCGTATGACTTTTCCGAGTAATTCGCGCGCAAGAAGCTGCGCGTCGCGGTCGAAGAAGCTGTCGGGCAGGGCGCTGGCGGGGAGCTTGGGGGCGAAGTTGGGCATGGCGATCAGGGGTTAGTACGGCTAAATGTGACGGAATAATAACAACTCCCACCTTAATTGCCGCTGAACCTCAGGTTTTTACAGTTCATTTCAACCATCCGCCCCTCACCGCTGTCAGTCGGGCGGCGTCGCAGCTATAATCTGCCGCTTTCCTCTTTGCCAAGACTCCCCGACCATGACTGAGTCCGTTCTTGACTACATGACCCGCCTGGGTCGCGCTGCCCGTCAGGCCTCGCGGTTGATCGCCCGCGCGAGCACGGCGCAGAAGAACCGCGCCCTGTTGGCCGCCGCCGACGCTCTGGATGCTGCGCGCTCCGAGCTGGCCGCCGCCAACGAACGGGACCTGGCCAATGGCCGCGAAAATGGCCTTGAGCCAGCCCTGCTGGACCGCCTGGCACTCACGCCAGCGCGTATCGACGACATGATCGAAGGCCTGCGTCAGGTGGCCGAGCTGCCTGACCCCATCGGTGAAATCCGCGACATGCGCTACCTGCCGTCGGGTATCCAGGTCGGCAAAATGCGCGTGCCATTGGGCGTGATCGGGATCATTTATGAGTCGCGCCCGAACGTGACCATCGACGCCGCGAGCCTGTGCCTCAAGTCCGGCAACGCCACCATTTTGCGCGGCGGTTCCGAAGCGATTAATTCCAACCGTGCCATCGCCGCCTGCATTCAGCAGGGTTTGGCCGTGGCCGAGTTGCCGGCCGAAGTGGTGCAAGTGGTCGAAACCACCGACCGCGCCGCCGTTGGCGCACTGATCACCATGCCGGAATTTGTCGACGTGATCGTGCCGCGCGGTGGCAAGAGCCTGATCGAGCGCGTGAGCCGTGATGCCAAAGTGCCGGTGATCAAACACCTGGACGGCGTGTGCCACGTGTACATCGACATCGCCGCCGATATTGACAAGGCGATCCGCATCGCCGACAACGCCAAGACCCATCGCTACGCCCCGTGCAACACCATGGAAACCCTGCTGGTGCACGCCGGCATTGCCGATCGCGTGCTGCCGCCGCTGGCCGCCATTTACCGCGACAAAGGCGTGGAGCTGCGCGGTTGCGAGCGCACCCGTGCGTTGCTCGGTGCAGACGTGATCGAGGCCACCGAACAAGACTGGTACACCGAGTACACGGCGCCGATCCTGTCGATCCGCATCGTCGACGACTTGGACGAGGCGATTGAACACATCAACAAATACGGCTCCAAGCACACCGACGCCATTGTTTCCGAGCATTTCAGCGATGCCCGGCGTTTCCTTAACGAAGTGGATTCCGCTTCGGTGATGATCAACGCCTCGACGCGCTTTGCCGACGGTTTCGAGTACGGCCTGGGGGCGGAGATCGGCATCTCCACCGACAAGCTGCATGCACGCGGCCCGGTTGGCCTTGAAGGCCTGACCAGCGAGAAGTACGTGGTGTTCGGCGACGGTCATGTGCGCACTTGACGGCTAAACGCATCGGGCTGCTCGGCGGCACCTTCGACCCCGTGCACATCGGCCATTTGCGCAGTGCCCTGGAAGTGGCGGATGCCCTCGCGCTGGATGAGCTTCGGGTGATGCCCAACGCGCGGCCGCCACACCGCGATACGCCGCAGGTGTCTGCGCAGCAACGCCTGGAAATGGTACGCCTGGCGGTGGAGGGCATAGCGCCGTTGGTGGTGGACGACCACGAGCTCAAGCGTGATAAACCGTCCTACACTGTCGATACGCTGGAATTGCTGCGCGCCGAGTTGGCCGCAGATGACCAATTGTTTTTGCTTTTGGGCTGGGACGCTTTTTGCGGCCTGCCCTCTTGGCATCGTTGGGAGGAACTCCTCCAGCATTGCCACATCCTGGTTTTGCAACGCCCGGATGCCGACAGCGAACCGCCGGATGCCTTGCGCAACCTGCTGGCCGCGCGGTCGGTAAGTGACCCCTTGGCCCTGACCGGGCCGAACGGGAATATTGCATTCGTCTGGCAGACCCCGCTTGCGGTGTCCGCCACCCAGATCCGTCAACTGCTGGCCAGCGGGAAGTCGGTACGTTTCCTGGTGCCTGACGCGGTCCTGGCCTACATCGATGCGCACGGGCTTTACCGTGCGTCGAACTGAAAAGGCGCGCTTGAACGCACGAACAGTCGTGCAGCGAGCGCCCGAACATACGAGCAAAACGAGTTTTATATGACCAACAAAGACGTAAGCAAAGTTAAGCGCAAAGGCACCTTCAAAAGCGCACCGTTGCCGGTTGAAGCCCACGTTGGCCCGGAACTGGCTGGCGAAGAGCTGGTAAAAGTCGCCGTGGCTGCCCTGGAAGACGTTAAGGCCCAGGACATTCAAGTGCTGGACGTGCGTGACAAGCAGAGCATCACCGACTTCATGATCATCGCCACCGGTACGTCCAACCGCCAGATCGGCGCGATGCTCGACAAAGTGCGCGAAGCCGTCAAAGCCCAGGGCGTCAAGCCGCTGGGTGAAGAAGGCAAGGGCGACAGCGACTGGGTGCTGCTGGACATGGACGACGTGATCGTTCACATGATGACCTCCAACGCCCGTCAGTTCTACGACCTGGAACGTCTGTGGAAAGGCGCCGAGCAGAGCCGTGCCGCCGACGGCAAGCACCACAACCCGGAAGTGGGCCACGCGCACTTCGACAAGCTCAACAAAGACCAGGAATAAGGAACGGCTGTGCGCCTGCGTCTGATCGCTGTCGGTTCACGCATGCCCAAGTGGGTGGAAGAAGGCTGGCACGAGTATGCCAAGCGTCTGCCCGCTGAGCTGTCGCTGGAGCTGGTGGAAATACCGCTCAACACACGGGGCAAGAATGCCGACGTGGCACGCTTTATCCGTCAGGAAGGCGAAGCCATGCTGGCCAAGGTCGGCCCCAACGAGCGTATCGTCACCCTTGAGGTGCACGGCAAACCCTGGAGCACCGAGCAACTGGCGGTGGAACTGGATCGCTGGCGCCTTGACTCGCGTACGGTCAACTTCATGGTGGGCGGCCCCGAAGGGCTGGCGCCGGAAGTGTGTGCGCGGGCGGACCAGCGTTGGTCGCTGTCGGCATTGACGTTGCCGCACCCGTTGGTAAGGATTCTGATCGGTGAACAGCTGTATCGCGCCTGGACAGTTCTGTCCGGGCACCCTTACCACAAATAATCTGCGCCCCTGCCGATGACCCAGCCGATCCGCATCAAGGACCACGAGAAAGACGCACGTCTGGTACGCGCGCGGGTGGTGTTTGGCGCTTTTCTGGTGGTCGGCTTGATCGGTGTGCTGATTGCGCGCCTGTATTTTCTGCAGGTGATCCAGTACGAGTATCACTCCACGCTGTCGGAAAACAACCGGGTGCATGTGCAGCCGATTCCGCCGACCCGTGGGCTGATTTTCGACCGCAATGGCGTGGTAGTCGCCGATAACCGGCCCAGCTTCAGCCTGAGCATGACCCGCGAACGTTCCGGCGACTGGCAGCAGATCCTCGATGTGATCGTGGAGGTGCTGCAACTGACGCCGGAAGACCGCGTGATCTTCGAAAAACGCATGAAGCAGGGGCGCCGGCCATTTGAGCCGGTGCCGATTCTGTTTGAGCTGACCGAAGAGCAAATCGCGCGGATCGCGGTGAACCAGTTCCGCTTGCCCGGTGTAGAGGTGGTGGCGCAGTTGGTGCGGCATTACCCGCAAGGGCCGCATTTTGCGCACTCCGTCGGCTATATGGGGCGGATCAACGAGAAAGAGCTGAAAAGCCTCGACCCGGTGAATTACAGCGGCACCCACCATATCGGCAAAACCGGCATCGAGCGTTTTTACGAGCCCGAGTTGCACGGCCAAGTGGGTTACGAAGAAGTCGAGACCAACGCGCGCGGCCGTGTGCTGCGGGTGCTCAAGCGCACCGACCCGGTGCCGGGCAAAGACATTGTGCTGAGCCTGGACATCAAGTTGCAGGAAGCTGCCGAGATGGCCCTCGGCGGGCGGCGTGGTGCCGTGGTGGCACTGGACCCGAAAACCGGCGAAGTGCTGGCGATGGTCAGCCAGCCGAGTTTCGACCCTAACCTGTTCGTCACCGGAATCAGCTTCAGGGCCTACGCCGAGCTGCGTGATTCCATCGACCGGCCGCTGTTCAACCGCGTGCTGCGCGGCTTGTATCCACCCGGCTCGACGATCAAGCCTGCGGTGGCGATTGCCGGCCTCGATTCGGGCGTAGTAACCGCATCGAGCCGCGTGTACGACCCCGGCTACTACATGCTGCCCAACTACGATCACAAATACCGCAACTGGAACCGCACCGGTGACGGCTATGTCGATTTGGACACCGCGATCATGCGCTCCAACGACACCTATTTTTATGACCTGGCCCACAAGCTGGGCATTGATCGGCTGGCTGCCTACATGGGCAAGTTCGGCCTCGGTCAAAAAGTCTCCCTGGACATGTTCGAAGAATCGCCTGGCTTGATGCCGTCGCGCGAGTGGAAGCGTGCAACCCGTCGCCAGGCGTGGTTCCCCGGCGAAACCCTGATTCTGGGGATCGGCCAGGGCTACATGCAGGCGACGCCACTGCAACTGGCGCAGGCCACGGCGCTGGTCGCCAACAAAGGCATCTGGAACCGCCCGCACCTGGCCAGGACCATCGAGGGCGAGAAGCCGGTCGATGAAAACCCGATCCCCGACATCGTGCTGCGCGACCCGTCCGACTGGGCCAAGGTCAACCACGGCATGCAGCAAGTGATGCACGGCGCGCGCGGCACCGCGCGCAAGGCGGCGATCGGTGCGCAGTACCGAATTGCCGGCAAGAGCGGTACGGCCCAAGTGGTCGCGATCAAGCAGGGCGAGAAATATGACCGCTCCAAGGTTCAAGAGCGCCACCGTGACCACGCGTTGTTTGTCGGCTTCGCGCCGGCCGACGACCCCAAAATAGTCGTGGCCGTGATGGTCGAAAACGGCGAGTCCGGCTCCGGTGTTGCGGCGCCAGTGGTGCGCCAGATCATGGACGCCTGGCTGTTGGCCGACGACGGCAGGCTCAAACCCGAATATGGTGGCCCCCCTTCAAGCACCGAGGTTACGGCCCGTGAAGAGTAATTTTGACCGCATCCTCTCCAGCGAAGATGTGATGCGTCGCCGCGCGACGTTGCTGCAGCGCATGCACATTGATGGCCCGTTGCTGATTCTGCTGCTGACCTTGGCCGCCGGCAGCCTGTTTGTGCTGTATTCGGCCAGCGGCAAGAACTGGGACCTGCTGATCAAACAGGCGTCTTCGTTTGGCCTGGGCCTGTTGTCGATGGTGGTGATTGCACAGCTTGAGCCGCGCTTCATGGCGCGCTGGGTGCCGCTGGGTTACGTCGCGGGCGTGTTGCTGCTGGTGGTGGTGGACGTGATGGGCCACAACGCCATGGGCGCGACCCGCTGGATCAACATTCCGGGGGTGATTCGCTTCCAACCGTCGGAATTCATGAAGATTTTGATGCCGGCGACCATCGCCTGGTATTTGTCCAAACGCACCTTGCCGCCGCAGCTCAAGCACGTGGGCATCAGCCTTGTTTTGATCGGCGTGCCGTTCATATTGATCGTGCGCCAGCCCGACCTTGGCACCTCGCTGCTGATTCTTGCGGGCGGCGCGTTCGTGCTGTTTATGGGCGGCTTGCGCTGGCGCTGGATCCTCAGCGTGCTGGCCGCGGCAATCCCGGTGGCCGTGGCCATGTGGTTCTTCTTTATGCACGACTACCAGAAGCAGCGGATATTGACCTTCCTCGACCCGGAGAGCGACCCGCTGGGCACCGGTTGGAACATTATCCAGTCCAAAGCGGCCATTGGCTCCGGCGGAGTATTTGGTAAGGGCTGGTTGCTGGGCACTCAGTCGCATTTGGACTTTTTGCCCGAAAGTCATACCGACTTCATTATTGCGGTGCTGGGCGAAGAGTTCGGCCTGGTGGGCATTTGCGCGCTGTTGCTGATCTATTTGTTGTTGATCGGGCGCGGGTTGGTGATCACCGCGCAGGCACAAACGCTGTTCGGCAAATTGCTCGCCGGCAGCTTGACCATGACTTTTTTTGTTTACGTTTTCGTCAACATCGGTATGGTCAGTGGCCTGCTGCCGGTGGTTGGGGTGCCGTTGCCATTCATTAGCTACGGCGGAACTTCGCTGGTGACATTGCTGTCAGCGTTTGGGGTTTTGATGTCGATTCATACGCATCGCAAGTGGATCGCACAGGTTTGAATAAGGTGAAGATGTCAATGCAAGTAATGCGCGGCTGGGCGACTCGGCATGCGTCCTGGATGGGCCTGATTGGGCTGCTGGGCGCGACGCAAGAGGCGCAGGCCGGTGACTACGATGGCTCACCTCAGGTCGCCGAATTTGTCGGTGAGATGACCCGCGACTACGGTTTCGCCGGTGAACAGCTGATGGGCGTGTTCCGCGAAGCCCAACGCAAACAGGCGATCCTCGATGCGATTTCACGGCCCGCCGAGCGCGTGAAGCAGTGGAAGGAATATCGCCCGATGTTTCTTACCGATGCCCGCGTAGCGCGCGGCGTCGACTTCTGGCGTCAGCATGAAGCGGTGCTGGCGCGCGCCGAGCAGGAATACGGCGTGCCCGCCGAGGTGATCGTCGCGATTATCGGCATTGAAACCTTTTACGGCCGTAATACCGGCAGTTACCGGGTGATCGACGCCTTGTCGACGCTGGGTTTCGATTACCCGCCGCGCGCCGAGTTCTTCCGCAAGGAGCTGCGCGAATTCCTGTTGCTGGCCCGCGAAGAGCAGGTCGACCCGCTGACGCTTAAAGGCTCCTACGCCGGTGCGATGGGTTTGCCGCAGTTCATGCCAAGCAGCTTTCGCGCGTATGCGGTGGATTTCGACGGCGACGGCCACATCAATATCTGGAGCAACCCCGACGACGCCATCGGCAGCGTGGCCAGCTACTTCAAGCGCCACGGCTGGGTTGCCGGCGAGCCGGTAGTGATCCGTGCGCAGGTGACCGGGGAGCGCGCCGACGAAGGCCTGACGCAAGGAATCGAGCCGGTCAAAACGGTCGGGGAGTTGCGAGCGCTGGGCTGGTCGAGTCAGAATGCGCCACGCGACGATATGCCGGTGACTGCGTTCCGTCTCGAAGGCGAAAACGGCCCGGAATACTGGATGGGCTTGAAGAATTTTTACGCAATCACGCGTTATAACCGCAGTGTGATGTACGCCATGGCCGTGCATCAGCTGTCAGACATGCTGGTCCAAGCACGGGGCAACAAGTAATGCGGGCATCGCCGTTCCATAAACCGCTCAAGCTGGTGGCGTTTGCCGCGTTGTCCTTGCTGGTTGTCAGTTGTTCCTCCACCACTACCAGCAGCCGTGCGCCGGCGCAAAAGTCCGGCGGTGCTGTGGTTCGCGCCCAGCCGGGGCTGGACATCAACCGCGCGCACAAAGACGGCGCGCCGTGGTGGGACGTCGACGTTTCGAAAATTCCGGATGCCACGCCAACCTTGCACACCGGGGCGTACAAGGCCAACCCGTATACCGTGCTGGGCAAGAACTACTTCCCGCTGCAGGATTCCAAGACCTACGTTCAGTCGGGCACAGCCTCCTGGTACGGCACCAAGTTCCACGGCCAGAACACCGCCAACGGCGAAGTGTATGACCTGTACGGCATGAGCGCGGCACACAAGACCTTGCCGCTGCCCAGCTATGTGCGCGTGACCAACCTTGATAACAACCGCACGGTGATCCTGCGCGTTAACGACCGTGGGCCGTTCTATTCGGACCGCATCATCGACTTGTCGTACGCCGCCGCAAAAAAACTCGGTTACGCCGAAACCGGTACCGCCCGCGTGAAGGTTGAAGGTATCGACCCGGCGCAGTACTGGGCGCAACGCGGCAAGCCGGCACCGTTGATGCTCAACGAGCCGCAAACCGCGCAACCGCAAGTAACCGCGTCAACCGGCAAGATCGAACAGTGGACACCACCGCCGGCGCAGCACGCCCCGGACACAGTCGTGGTGCCTCACGCAGCACCGGGCGCCTCAACCGTGGGCGGGCAGTACCTGCAGGTGGGCGCTTTCGCCAACCCGGATGCGGCAGAACTGTTAAGGTCCAAGCTCAGCGGCATGGTCAAGGCGCCGGTCTTTATCAGCTCTATCGTACGTAACCAGCAGACTTTGCACCGTGTACGCATGGGCCCGATCGGTTCGCCGAGTGAAGTCGCGCAAGTGCAGAACAGTGTGCGTCTGGCCAACCTGGGGCAACCCAGCGTGGTCACCGCCGAGTAAGCAGTAAAGGCTTGATGGTTCGGGTGCGCCTGCGCGCCTGAGCCCTGGTTGTTGGCTCGTTGAACAATAAAACCCAGGGGCAAGGGGTGAGCGGGCAACCGAACACGTGACAGTCTGGAAGCGGGCTGTCTGAATAGTTTTGCCCGCGAGGGCAAGTTTCCATAAGCAATTTCGAGAGACGGATGAACATCACCACCTTAGCCAAACGCACGTGCCTGCTTCTTTCGCTGATCATCACCCCGGCCGCCTGGGCCGTTGAAATGGTGCCGGCTTCCCCGCAACTGGCCGCCAAGGCCTGGGTTCTCATGGATGCCGCCAGCGGCAACGTGCTGGTCGAGAACAATGGTGACCAGCGCCTGCCTCCGGCCAGCCTGACCAAGCTGATGACCGCTTATATCGCGACACTGGAAATCCGTCGCGGCCAGATCGGCGAGAACGACCCGGTCACCGTCAGCGAAAATGCCTGGCGCACCGGCGGTTCGCGGATGTTCATCAAGGTCGGTTCGCAGGTCACTGTGAACGACCTGCTGCACGGCATCATCATCCAGTCGGGTAACGACGCCAGCGTCGCTTTGGCCGAGCACATCGCCGGCAGCGAAGACGCGTTCGCCGACATGATGAACAAAACCGTGGCCGATCTTGGCATGACCAACAGCCACTTCATGAACCCGACCGGTCTGCCGAACCCTGAGCACTACTCGTCGGCTCACGACATGGCGATCCTGGCGCGCGCGATCATTCGTGTCGACCCGGTGCACTACGCGATCTACTCCCAGAAGGAGTTCTTCTGGAACAACATCAAGCAGCCTAACCGCAACCTGCTGCTGTGGCGCGACAAGACCGTTGATGGTCTGAAAACCGGCCACACCGACGAAGCCGGCTACTGCATGGTGTCGTCCGCTGTACGTGATGGCCAGCGCCTGATCGCGGTGGTATTCGGTACTAACAGCGAGCAGGCCCGTGCGGCCGAGACGCAAAAATTGCTGACCTACGGTTTCCGCTTCTTCGAAACCCAGACCTTCTACCAGAAGGGTGCTGAGCTGGCGCAGGCGCCGGTGTGGAAAGGCGCTACCCACCAAGTCAAGGCCGGCCTGGCCGACGACCTGACCCTGACCATGCCTAAAGGCCAGCTGAAAAAGCTGGTTGCCAGCATGACCATGAACCCGCAATTGGTTGCGCCAATCGCCAAGGGTGACGTTATCGGTAAAGTCGAAGTGAAACTCGACGACAAGGTGGTGCACAGCGCCGACCTGATCGCCCTGGACGCTGTCGACGAAGGTGGTATCTTCCGCCGCGTGTGGGATAGCATCCGTCTATTCTTCTACGGCTTGTTCAACTGATAGTGTGCACCTGCAAAGCCCCGTGTTGATCCGACACGGGGCTTTGCCCGTCGCCACGGCTTACGCTTACGAGGCCGTTACGCCATGACCGATAAAGAAGTAGAAGTAAAGGCGCCGAAGATCGAATTCCCGGTGGTGGACTATCCCATCAAGGTGATCAGCGATACCGGTGTCGGCCGTAAAGACCTGATTCTCGAGATCGTGCGTAAACATGCGACGATCAACGACCAGCGTGTGGACGAGCGATCCAGCTCCACAGGCAAATACACCACGATCCAGTTGCACATCGTTGCGACCGGTCAAGACCAGCTCTACGACATCAACAGCGAATTGCGGGCCACCGGCTTCGTGCACATGGTGCTGTGATGTCACAGGTTCTGGGCTTTCGCGAGCTCGGCCGGCTGGACTACGAGCCGGTCTGGCACGCCATGCAGCGTTTCACCAATGAGCGCGGCAGCTCGGCCCCGGATGAAATCTGGCTGGTGGAACACCCGCCGGTGTTCACCCAAGGGCAGGCCGGCAAGGCTGAGCATCTGCTGCTGCCGGGTGATATTCCGGTGGTGCAGGTCGACCGAGGTGGCCAAGTGACTTACCATGGCCCCGGTCAACTGGTTGCGTACCTGTTGCTGGACGTGCGCAAGCTTGGGTTCGGCGTACGCGACCTGGTGAGCCGCATGGAGGCTTGCCTGATCGAGCTGTTGGCCAGTTACGGCGTGACCGCCGCGGCCAAGCCCGATGCACCCGGTGTGTATGTAGACGGCGCGAAAATCGCGTCCCTCGGTTTACGCATTCGCCACGGTTGTTCCTTTCATGGCCTGGCCTTGAACGTGGACATGGACCTTGCGCCGTTTCGCCGGATCAACCCGTGCGGTTACGCGGGGCTTGCGATGACCCAACTGAGCGAGCATGCCACACCGATTAAATTTGCCGAGGTAAGTGCCCGGCTGCGTGCGCAGCTCGTCAAACACCTCGACTATGCTGAGCAGACGACCCTTACGGGCGGAATCGACTGATTATGACTACTGATGCAGTGCAAACCATGATCCCGACGCTGGACATCACCGAGCGTCCTGCCCCGGCCCCGCGTGCCAAGGTGGAAGCCGGCGTCAAGCTGCGCGGCGCCGACAAAGTTGCACGCATCCCGGTCAAGATCATCCCCACGACCGAACTGCCGAAAAAACCTGACTGGATTCGCGTGCGCATCCCGGTTTCCCCGGAAGTCGACCGAATCAAAGCGCTGCTGCGCAAACACAAGCTGCACAGCGTGTGCGAAGAAGCGTCCTGCCCAAACCTCGGCGAATGCTTCTCCGGCGGCACCGCCACCTTCATGATCATGGGTGACATCTGCACCCGTCGTTGCCCGTTCTGCGACGTTGGCCATGGCCGACCGAAGCCTCTGGACGTCAACGAGCCGGAAAGCCTGGCTGTCGCCATCGCCGACCTGAAACTCAAATACGTGGTGATCACCTCGGTAGACCGCGACGACCTGCGCGACGGCGGTGCCCAGCACTTTGCCGACTGCATCCGCGAGATCCGCAAGCTGTCGCCGAACGTGATGCTCGAAACCCTGGTGCCGGACTACCGTGGGCGCATGGACGTGGCGCTGGCAATTACCGCCGCCGAGCCACCGGATGTGTTCAACCACAACCTGGAAACCGTGCCACGCCTGTACAAAGCCGCGCGCCCGGGTTCGGACTACCAGTGGTCGCTGACCCTGCTGCAAAAATTCAAGCAGATGATGCCGCACATCCCGACCAAATCCGGCCTGATGCTGGGCCTGGGCGAAACCGACGAAGAAGTGATCGAAGTCATGAAGCGCATGCGCGAACACGACATCGACATGTTGACCCTCGGCCAGTACCTGCAACCGTCGCGCAGCCACTTGCCGGTGCAGCGTTTCGTGCACCCGGACATCTTCGCCTGGTTCGCCGAGGAAGGTTACAAGATGGGCTTCAAGAACGTCGCGTCCGGCCCTCTGGTACGTTCCTCGTACCATGCCGACGAGCAGGCCAAGCTGGTCAAGGCGAGCCTGGTGTCCTGATATAGATTTATGTAACACCCCCCGCTCTAAAGTGGGAGTAGGTTGTGTGGGAGGCGGCTTGCTCCCGATGGCGGTTTATCAGTATCAGACGTGCTGACTGACACATCGCCATCGGGAGCAAGCCTCCTCCCACATTTCGTTCTGCGCTACACAGGGAGATCCATGGATGAACACTGCCGTACCCGCACTGCGCTCTGAAGGTACCATCGGCCTGATCGCTCCCGCCGGCCCCGCCGCACTCGATGTTGAAAAAGCCCGGCAATGGATGCGCGCCCGTGGCTACCAATTACAGATTTTCCCCGGCGTGTACGAGCGCGACGGCTACATCGCCGGCAGCGATGAGGTGCGTCTGCGTGACCTGCACGCTGCCTTCGCCGACCCCGAAATAGATGCCATCTTCTGCCTGCGCGGCGGCTACGGCACGCCGCGCTTGCTTGATCGCCTGGACTTCGACCTGCTGCGGGCCAACCCCAAGCCGTTCGTGGGTTATAGCGACATCACCGCGCTGCACCTGGCGATCAACCGTTATGCGGGTTTCGTGACCTTTCACGGGCCGATGCTGAATGCGGACTTGCTCGGCGACAAGCAGCAACCGACTGAATCGTCACTGTTCAGCATGCTGCGTGGCCAATTGGGCGCATGCAGTGTGCTGACGCACCCGGTGGCCTACCCGCTGACCACCCTTGAGCCTGGCATCGCCTGTGGGCGCTTGCTCGGCGGTAACCTGTCGATGATCGCGGCGTTGATGGGCACCGCTTATGCGCTCGATGCGCAAGGCATCATTCTGCTGATTGAAGACGTCAACGAGCCGCTCTACCGCATCGACCGCTTGCTCACCCAGTTGCGCCTGGCGGGCAAGCTGGCACAGATTGCCGGTGTGCTGGTGGGGGATGTATCAGGCGTGGATAACGCTGCATTGGAGCGGCTGCTGAAGCAGACCTTCGAACCGTTGCGTATTCCGGTGCTGGCTGGCTGGCGCAGCGGGCACTGTGACCCGAACCTGACCCTGCCGATGGGCGCGTTGGTGCGCCTGGATGCGGGGGAGCAACGGATGGTGCTGGAGCAGGATGTGGTGTTTAAAGCCTGTTGACTGCTTGGGCGATAGCGATTGGGTTATACAAAAATGGACAGTCCCATTCTGCCTATAAGGAATATAAGTAAGATCAAGAAGAATATTCGAATAAAGCTACTGCCGTAACGCAGTGCCAAGAAAACACCGGTCAGAGAGCCAGCCATATTGCACAGGGCGACCACGCCCCCGACCGTCCATAAAACATTGCCAGACGGGATAAAAAACATAAGTGCGGCGCTGAATGTTCCCAGGTTAACCAGCTTTGCAGAGGCAGATGCATTTAAAAAATCGAATCCGAAATATTTAACAAAAATAAAAAGTAAAAAGCTGCCGCTGCCAGGCCCGAACACACCGTCATAAAACCCTATTAATCCCCCCCAAAAAATACCCAGTAATATTTCTCTGTTTCCACACTTTATAGGGCGCCCGACAAGCCCTAGGTCTTTTTTTGCAAAGGTATAAATAGCCATGGCTATCAAGACAAAGAAAACAACATACTCCATCAGTTTTTTGGGGACGAGCGACACGGAGAGCGCCCCAAGGAAGGCAAATATAAAAGCCGAAACCATAGTCGGAAGCATCAGTTTCCATATGATTTTTATTCGTTTTATATAGCTGAATATAGAAGAAAGATTGCCCGCCAACACAGCTAGCTTATTAGTTCCAAAAACGGTGGCGAGGCTATGCCCAGGCAGGGCATGTAAGAGTGCGGGGAGCTGTACAAGTCCGCCTCCGCCAACGGCTGCATCAATCAAGCCTCCGCAGAAAGCAAAAAAACCTAACGCAATCAAGGCGTGTTCAAAATCCATATAGGGCATCCGAGTTCAGGTTTACCGTACAGCCATACGCTTGTGCTGCAGCTATAGCATGCAGGCCATGCTTGTTTTCTATCCCGCCCGCGTGCCCCATGATATAGACTTGTGCCATACGCAGGCTCCGAAAATTAAGGCCCAATGACGGATTGATAGCGAGAAACTTGTCTTCAATATATTGAGCGACGAAATTATATGTGCACGTATTTCGAAGCTCTGAGGCAATAGACGCCATCATGGCTTCCATTAGTGCGTTTTATGTTTAACTGAGTTCATGGCTGACTTATGTTTAGCAACGTCGGTTTCATTCCATCCATTGAAAAATCTAAGCACCCGAGAGTCGGCGTGGTCTTTTTCAAGAAAAACGTTGAATGTGCTTTCAGCGTATGACTGAGCCTTTTGCGTAATCGGATGGCAGAGCACCTCACGCATGGCCTCCTGAATATCGGCTGTTTGCAAGACGTTTGCGAACACCGGCGCCCTCCGGTGGCCCTCGAATAGAGCCCTGCCGGGAATTTTCAGAGTGCCTAAATGCCTGGGCATGGCCTCAATAAAAACTTCACCAAGCGCTTGCATGGATTGGTAACTATCAAGCGTGTCGAAACGACGTTGCGATGACGTTGCGCTCATGAATGTTCCTTTATCCTTGACGGTGTGTTGGGTTAATCCTGATTAAGGCGACGCGACTGAATCCAAACGCTGTAAAGTTAAAAGGCTTGAAGGGTGAATGACAAGTAACTTATACTGATTTTATGATTCACTTTAAGTGAGCAATAGAATGGAACTCTCACAGCTAACCATGTTCAAGGTTGTTGCCGAACAAGGCAGTATAGTTCGGGCGTCTGAGTTGCTGCATTGTGTTCCCTCAAACATAACAAACAGAATAAAGCTTTTAGAAAAAGAGCTGGGCGTTTCTTTGTTTATAAGAAAGGGTCGAGGGTTGGTTATTAGCCCCTCAGGGAGACTGTTTCTCGGCTATACCAATAGAATTTTATCGTTGTGCCAAGATTCTCGAAGAGCGCTGAGTCCTGACTCGGAGCCTTCTGGGATATTGAAAATTGGTGCGATAGAATCCGCCGCCACAGGCAGGCTGCCAGCGTTGCTCTCAACGTATCATCAGCACTGTCCCTCTGTACACATGCAGTTTAGTACAGGTGTCTGGTCGCAACTGGTGGGTGATGTGGTTAATGACAGGCTGGATGGCGCAGTTATTGCTGTCAATTATCATCACCCCGATATTGACCGCATTGATATTTATAAAGAGAGTCTTGTACTGATTGCTTCACCTGCCATGGGGCGAATACAAGGCCCACAAGATTTGAACGGCAAGAATATATTTATGTGGCCTGAAGGATGCCCCTACAGGAAGGCATTGGAAGGTTGGCTGGAAAAATACAATGTCGCTACTGCCATAACAAGTATCGCCAGCTATGGCACTATTCTTGGGTGTGTAAGTTCTGGTGCAGGGTGTTCGTTGGTTCCTAAAGGCGTGTTTGACCAGTTTAAAAGTATCGGGGGTATTAACGGGTACACATTTGAAGATTTGTTGCCGGTGCAAAATTACTTCATCTGGAATAAAAATAGTGGATGTCACCGGGCGAAAGATAAGTTTGCAGCGCTGCTGATGGAGGAATTTAAAGATGTATGAAACGCTTTTCGCTGTGTTGGCTTATATTTAATGTTTGCTGCGTGACCCATCGCGAGCAAGCCCGCTCCCACAGTGGGAATGCATTTTCCTGTGGGAGCGGGCTTGCTCGCGATGGCGGTAGTGGCCCTACGCCGATCTATTGGCTCTGCAGCGACTCAAGCAGCTTCACTGTCGGGTAACCGTCTGCTGGCCAGCCCAACGACTGTTGCGCTGCGCGAATGGCTTTGCGCGTATTGGCGCCAATAATGCCGTCCGGGTTGCCGGCGTCATAACCTTTGGCGCTGAGCGCCGTCTGCAAGTCGATACGTTGCGAGCGACTCAGCGGAAGTTCGTCTTTTGGCCAAGCGCCACGAATGATGCCGCCGCCGCCGAACCGTTCCGACAGCAAGCCAACCGCCAGCGCGTAGGACGACGAGTTGTTGTACTTGAGGATTGCGCGGAAGTTATCCAGCACCAGGAACGCCGGGCCACGGTAGCCTGCGGGCAGCAGCAGGGCGGCGGACAGTTGGTCGACATTCGCCGGCAGGCTGGCGCCAGGCGGTAGCTGGATGCCGAGTCTCAGCCATTCGGCGACTGTTTTACGCATGCCGCCGTCGGCCAGCGCGTAGTCGAAGTTCGCCGGCAATTGTTGCACCTCAAAGCCCCATGGCTGGCCTTTCTGCCAGCCAGAGCTTTGCAGGTAGTGCGCGGTAGAGGCGAGGGCGTCGGCCGGGCTGTTCCAAATATCGCGGCGACCGTCGCCATCGAAGTCCACCGCGTGAGTGTTGTAGGTCGTCGGGATGAACTGGGTCTGGCCCATCGCGCCGGCCCAGGAGCCTTTCATCTGGTCGGCCTGAATGTCACCGTGCTGGATGATCTGCAGCGCCGCCAGCAATTGCGCTTGGGCAAACGCTGGGCGACGGCCTTCGTACGCCAGTGTCGCGAGGGAACGGATCACCGAATTATTGCCCTGGAACTGGCCGAAATTGCTTTCCATGCCCCATACCGACACCAGCGCTTGGCGGTCGACGCCATAGCGTTGCTCGATACTTTGCAGGGTATCGGCGTATTTGATCAGCAAGGCTTGGCCGTTGCGCACGCGTACCGGTGACAGCGCGCCGTCGAGGTATTCCCACACCGGGCGTGAGAACTCCGGTTGGCTGCGGTCGGCGCGGATCACTGCCATGTCGGGCGTGACGTTGGCGAAGGCATTGTCAAACACGGCGGGCGTGATCCCGGCCTTCAAGGCGTCCACGCGAAAGCCAGCCTGCCATTCGGCAAAGGTTTGGGTCGGTTGGATATCAAGATTGTCCACCGCCAAAGGGGCAACCACGGCGGGCGCGACGGCCGGTGCGGTCTGCAGTTTTGGCAAGGGTTGAGCGTCTGCGGCGGTGGGTTTTTCGGCGCAGGCGACAAGCAAAATGAGGCTGGAGGCAGCGATCAATTGGCGAAGGTGCCAACGACGAGAAAGACTAGAGGGCATGCACAGGTCCAGGGATTACAAATCAGATGCTGACCTTATCATGCCGGAGGGGCACTTGCCTTCAAGCAGCCAGAAAGTAAGAAGCCTCCCAGCTATTAGACTGGAAGGCTTCGCGGCGGTAGCTGCCTTTGCCCTTGCCGGCGCGTTCCTGACGGCTGCGGAACAGTGGCTGGGCGATGATCGATTTGGCCTTGTTGGGGCCATGCTGGGATGGCTTTTTGCTCATGTTGAATACTCTCTCAAGGTGGGGTGAAGCGGTGCAAATCATCTGCCGAAGTTGCGCGGCTGTAAAGCCCTGCACGTTTCAGGAAATGTAAATGCGATTGAAATGTGGGAGGGTGCTTGCTCCCGATGGCGGTCTATCAGTGATGGATGTAATGGCTGACTCGCTGCCATCGGGAGCAAGCCACCTCCCACAGAGATAGGAGGTTATTCGGCGGGTAATGTAAGGCGCTGGCCAGACATTAATAGTGACAAACGGCTGAGGCTCATCCATGGCGAGCCCGCCGCCTGGCCTTTGATTTGCGCGTCAATGCGCTGGGCTTCGAACAACAGTTGCGCCCAGCGTTGCGCCGAGTACCGTTGCAGGGCTTTGCTCATCAGCGGTTTGCGCTTGTCCCACACCGGCGGCCTGGCCTGGCTGAAGGCTTTGTCCAGCGGGATGCCCTGGCTGTATTGCAGCGCAATATTAGCCAGCACGCGCAGCTCACGCGCCAGCGCCCAAAGAATTACCGGCGGCTCCACGCCTTCGCCGCGCAGCCCTTCGAGCATGCGCAGGGCATGGGCGGGTTCACCGTTGAGAATCGCATCGACCAGCCCGAACACATCAAAACGCGCGCTATCGGCCACCGCGCCTTGCACGGTTTCGACGGTAATCTGCCCGTCCTCGGCCATCAGCTTGAGCTTTTCGATCTCTTGGGCGGCGGCCAGCAGGTTGCCTTCGACCCGTGCGGCGATCAGCTCCACAGCGTCTTGTGTCGCCGACAGCCCCGATTGGGACAGGCGCTGACGAATCCACTGCGGCAACTGGTTGCTGTCCACTGGCCAGATCTGGATGAACTGGGTCTGTGGGCCTTCCACCAACGCCTTGCCCCATTTGGTCTTCTGCGCGCTGCCGTCAAGCTTGGGCAGGCTTACGAGCAACACCGTGTCTTCAAATGGGCGCGAGCAATATTCCATCAAGGCGGCCGCGCCTTTGTCACCTGGCTTGCCCGAAGGCAGGCGCAGTTCCAGCAGGCGTTTCTCGGCAAACAGCGACATGCTCGCGCCGGCCTGCAGCAACGTACCCCAGTCGAAACTGGCGTCGGCGCTGAACACCTGGCGTTCATCGAAGCCTTGTTGGCGCGCGGCTGTGCGAATGGCGTCTGCCGCTTCCTGGCACAGCAGCGGGTCATCACCGCTGACGATATAGACAGGCGCGAGGCCACCTTGCAGGTGTTTGGCGAGTTGGGCGGGAGCGAGTTTCATAGGCGGGTCGAACGGGGCGCCTGGGGCGCCCCGCTTGGCTTACTCTACCGGGACTTCAACAGGCGATTGTTTCGGCGTGTTGTTTTCGTACTCTTGCGCCGCTTTCAGGGCTTCGGCGTCAGCCTTGGCCTTGTTGTCGGCAGTACGTTGCAGCACTTCAAGCTGTTGCGGGGTCAGCAACTGCAGGCGCAGCATCAAGCGCTGGATCAGCTCACGACGCATTTCTTTGCGAACCTGGGTAATTTCCGAGTCCGAACCCACCAAGTTGTTGCCGTCGTGGCTCACGACCTTCTGCACCTGAATCTTGTCACCCATCAATGGCAGGTGGTCGCGGCCCTGGACTTCGAAGTTGAGTTCGGAGGTCAGTTCGATGTCGGACGCACGGCCGGCGCTGGCGTAGCTGAGGTTACGCTGGGTTTCTTTCTCGTCGACCAGGTTCAGTTTGTAGAGCGCGCCGGTGTACACGCGCACGCCGCTGTTTTCCAGGGTCTGGCGCAGCTGAGTCACGGTTTCGCCATAGGCGTTGCGGGCGCTGACGTCCAGTTCCTTGATGCTCAGTTCATTGGTGCCGGTGCCGCGCAGTTGGAAGCCGCAGGCACTCAGCAGCACAGCAAGGCCCATCACCAGCAAATTGCGTTTGATCATTTTGTTGCTCCCCTTGAAACCATGTGGGCCTTATCGAGGCCTTGGAGGTTTTGTTCGGCGCAGGGCTCAAGCCCTGCGCCCGATCCGATTAGCTAGCGACTATATTGACCAGTTTGCCGGGCACCACGATCACTTTGCGGATCGTCAGGCCTTCGGTAAAGCGCAGCACGTTCTCGTTGACGCGTGCCGCCGCTTCCACGTCTTCACGGCTGGCGCTGGCGGGCATATCGATCTGGCCGCGCAGTTTGCCGTTGACCTGAATCACCAGTTGCAGCGTGTCCTGTACCAGCGCGCTGTCATCCTGCACCGGCCACTTGGCATCAATGACCGCTTCGCTGTGGCCCAAGCGGCTCCATAGTTCGTGGCTGATGTGCGGCGTGATCGGCGCCAGCAGCAAGGTGACTGTTTCCAGGCCTTCCTGTACCAGCGCGCGGTCTTGTTCGGTGGTTTGCGGGGCTTTTTCGAGTACGTTCATCAGCGTCATCACTTGCGCGATGGCGGTGTTGAATTTGTGATTTTGCCCTACGTCCTGGCTGGCCTGCCGGATGGCCAGGTGGGTGCTGCGGCGAATGACTTTCTGCTCGTCGGTCAGGCCGGCCACGTCGAGTTTGCCCGGCAGGCCTTGGCTGACATGCGCGTGCGCCAGGCGCCAGACGCGCTTGAGGAAACGGTGCGAACCTTCGACGCCGGAGTCGGACCATTCGGCGCTCATGTCGGGCGGCGAGGCGAACATCATGAACAGGCGGCACGTGTCGGCGCCGAACTGATCAATCATCGACTGAGGGTCGACGCCGTTGTTCTTCGACTTGGCCATCTTCTCGGTGCCGCCGATTTCCACCGGCAGGCCGTCGGCAATCAGCTTGGCGCTGATCACTTTGGCTTTGCTGTCACGTTCAAGTTCTACGTCCGCCGGGTTGAACCAGGTGTAGGCGCCATTGGCTTCGCGACGGTAGTACGTGTCGGCGATGACCATGCCCTGCGTCAGCAGGTTCTTGAACGGCTCGTCGGAGCTTACCAGGCCTTCGTCGCGCATCAGCTTGTGGAAGAAGCGCGCGTACAGCAGGTGCAGAATGGCGTGTTCGATGCCACCGATGTACTGATCCACCGGCAACCAATGGTCGGCAGCGGATTTTTCCACCAGGCCGCCTTCATAGTGCGGCGAGGCATAACGAGCGTAGTACCACGAGGACTCGACGAAGGTGTCCATGGTGTCGGTTTCGCGCTTGGCAGGCTGGCCGCATTTTGGGCAAGCGCATTCGTAGAACTCGGGCATGCGCGCCAGCGGCGAACCGGCGCCATCCGGCACCACGTCTTCGGGCAATATGACCGGCAACTGGTCTTCCGGCACCGGCACGTCACCGCAGCTTTCGCAGTGGATTATCGGGATCGGGCAACCCCAATAGCGCTGGCGGCTGATGCCCCAGTCGCGCAGGCGGAACTGGGTGCGCGAGGCACCGAGGTTTTTCTTGATCAGGGCAACTTCAATTGCGTCAAAGGCGCCGGCGAAGTCGAGGCCGTCGAATTCGCCGGAGTTGATCAGTTCGCCGTGTTCGCCGTAGGCGTCTTGCCACGGGGCCGGGTTGGTGTCACCCGCGCTGGTACGCACCACGGACTTGATCGGCAGGCTGTATTTGACGGCGAATTCAAAATCGCGCTCGTCGTGCGCCGGCACCGCCATGACCGCGCCGTCGCCGTAGTGCATCAGCACATAGTTGGCGACCCACACCGGGAGTTTTTCGCCCGTCAGCGGGTGCTCGACGAACAGCCCGGTCGGCAGGCCTTTTTTCTCTTGGGTGGCGACGTCGGCTTCGGCCACGCTGCCGCCTTTGCATTCGGCGATAAACGCCTGCAGCTCAGGGTTGTTGTGTGCGGCCTGAGTGGCCAGCGGGTGTTCGGCGGCCACGGCGACGTAGGTGGCGCCCATCAGGGTGTCCGGCCGGGTGGTGAAGACTTTGAGTGCGCCCGCTGCGCCGATGGAGTCGAGGTTGTACGGGAACTGCACTTCCATGCCCTTGGATTTGCCGATCCAGTTGCGCTGCATGGTCTTGACCTGTTCAGGCCAGCCCGGCAAATCGTCGAGGCTCGACAACAGTTCATCCGCGTAGGCGGTGATCTTGAAGTAGTACATCGGGATTTCGCGCTTTTCGATCAGCGCGCCGGAGCGCCAGCCGCGACCGTCAATGACCTGCTCGTTGGCCAGTACGGTCTGGTCGACCGGGTCCCAGTTCACGGTGCCGCTTTTTTTGTAGATCACCCCTTTTTCGAACAGGCGAGTGAACAGCCATTGTTCCCAACGGTAGTAATCGGGCTTGCAGGTGGTCACCTCGCGTGACCAGTCCACCGCCAGGCCCAGGCTGCGCAGCTGGGTCTTCATGTAGGCGATGTTTTCGTAGGTCCACTTGGCGGGGGCCACGTTGTTTTTCATCGCGGCGTTTTCCGCCGGCATGCCAAAGGCGTCCCAGCCCATGGGTTGCAGGACATTTTTGCCGAGCATGCGCTGGTAGCGGGAGATCACGTCGCCGATGGTGTAGTTACGCACATGCCCCATGTGTAGCTTGCCGCTGGGGTAAGGGAACATCGACAGGCAATAGAAAGTCTCCTTGCCTGGCTGTTCACTGACTTCAAAGGACTTTTGCTCGTCCCAGAACGACTGGGCGGCGTTTTCTATTTCACGGGGCTGATAGTGTTCGTGCATGGCTACTTTTGAACTGAATGGGGTGGCCTAATCCTCTTCGGTGCAACGTTCAGGTTGATCGACACCAAAAAGCGGCGCGTCCGTGCCCAAACCCTGCGGGAAGTGGAGTTACAGGAAGCGCCGTAGCATACATGACCCCACTCTATCGAGGGAAACCCTGATTGCTCGGCAAGGGCCGTCTGTCGCGGCGCCACGCACGCGCGGCAACCGGGACTACGCTGTTTATTGGGGAGCAAGTCTTATCTTCAATGAGGTGAGGGATGGCTGAATCGCAGCGAACGTTAACGAAACCGCAGCTATACGAAGGATTGATCGAGCGTTTGGGTCGGGCATTGGATGCCGCAACAACCGCAGGCCGATTGCGTGATGAACGGCCTCTGGAGTTGGAGTTGCGTGGCTTGAGCAAGGCAGAGCTTGAACTGATCAAGGTCTACCTTGAGTTGAATCACCACCGCGCCGCGCTTGCGCAGGCTTCCCCGTCCGCCACAGAGCCCTCGCGTTCAGCCAAGGTGATCTGGCTGAAGGACGTGTGTGCGGGCCGCAGCCTTGAAAAACTGCGAGCCGTACGGTGCAAGTGAAACGCAGGGTTATGCTTTAACTTTCTTGATTGAAATGTGCGCGTAGATATTGTCGTAAAACCACGTTGCATCTAGGCTTCGGGCATCTTTGGAGATGCCCGATGCCTTTTCGTTATTTCATCAAACAACTGCTTTTGCCGCCCGGTATTTTTTTGCTGTTGCTCGCGCTTGCGTGGTGCTTTCGTAAAAGTCGCCCACGCTTGGCCGGGGTGTGTTTTGCCGCCGGGTTGGGCGGGATGTGGCTGATCAGCCTGCCAGTGATGGTGCAATGGGCCGCGTATGCCCTGGAGACCGAACCGCCGTTGGCCCGTGAAGACTGGGCGACGCTGGCGCAGCGCGCCGACGCGATTGTGGTGCTGGGTTCGGGGCGTGAGCGCGGTGACCCCGCGTGGGGCACAGACCAGCCCACGGGCATCGGACTGGAGCGCCAACGCTATGCCGCGCGACTGGCCAAGGCGTCCGGGTTGCCGTTATTGACCAGCGGCGGCCTGCATTACGGCACGCCGCCGAGTGAGGCCGAACTGATGGCCGTGTCGCTGCAGGATGATTTTGGCGTCAGCGTGCGCTGGAAAGAAGAACGCAGCCGTACCACGTGGGAAAACGCACAGATGAGCGCCGATATTCTGTTGCCGCAAGGCATCAAGCGGGTGGTGGTGGTGACTCAGGCCTGGCATATGCCGCGCGCGGTGTGGAGCTTTGAGAAGGCCGGCTTCACGGTGGTGCCCGGCCCGGTAGGCTTTTTGGGTGTGGACAATGCCCGGCCGCTGGGCGGCTGGATGCCGGAGTTCGTGTCGGTGTGGCGCAGCGGGCAGTTGATCAATGAAGCGGTGGGGCAGGTGGGGTATCGGTTGTTTTACCGATAACGGCGTAAATCAACAGGTGGGAGGGCGCCCTCCCACCGTGTTTTGGGTGTGTCTCTTAAACGGTTTTCGACATTCGAGCCGCCAGTAATGCCCAACCGAACAGTGCCAGGCACACAATGATCAGCGGCCACGAGCGCCATTGCAGGTACGGCGTGAGGTTGTGCATCGGCACCACTTCGCCGTACAAAATGCCCCGTTCGAACTGCGGGATCTGCTCGGTAATTTGCCCAAACGGGTTGATCAGGCCGGTCACGCCGTTGTTGGTGGCGCGGATCATCCAGCGGCCAGCCTCCAGCGCGCGCATCTGCGCCATTTGCAGGTGTTGCAGCGGGCCGATCGAGCGGCCAAACCACGTGTCGTTGCTGATGGTCAGCAACAGATCGCTCTGGGCCGAGAGGCCTGCAGCGAATTCCGGGTACACCACTTCATAGCAAATGAACGGCGCAATCTGATAACCCTTGGCCTGCAACATCGGCTGGTCCGCAGGGCCGCGGGCGAAGTCCGACATCGGCAAGTCGAAGAAGGCGATCAACCCGCGCAGCATGTCTTGCAGCGGCACGTATTCGCCAAAGGGCACCAGCTTTTGTTTCAGGTAAGTGCCTTCGCCTTCGCCGACCACGGTGATGCCGTTGAAGAAGCGCTTCTCGTGGTGCACTTCCTGGCGGATCGGTACGCCGGTGATCAGCGCGGTGTTCCGGTCGGCGGCGAACTTGCCCATCATGGCCAGGTAGCCTTCGACAGAGTCCTTGAGCACCGGCACCGCCGTTTCCGGCCACACCAGCAGGTCGACGCGTTTGGAGCTCAAGCTCATGTCGCGGTACAGCGCCAACTGCGCATTCAGCTGTTCGGGGTCCCACTTCATGCTTTGTTCGACGTTGCCCTGAATCGCCGCCACGCTCAGCGGTGCGCCGGAGGGCGTGGTCCAGGCGTGATGCTTAAGCGCGAGGCCGATGGCCCATGGCGCAACCAACAGCACCAGGCCCGCGCCGATAAAGCTGTTGCGCTTGCTTGCCAGCAGGCGCGGCAGGTTGCACAGCACGGCAGCGGTCAGCGCCAAGGCGAACGAGATCAGCCACATCCCGCCCAGCGGTGCGAGGCCGGTGAGTGGGCCGTCGAGTTGGCTGTAACCGGAATAGAGCCAGGGGAAACCCGTCAGGAACCAGCCGCGAAACGCTTCCTGGCCGACCCACAACGCAGCAAAGGTCAGCGCGTCGGCCAATGGCGCTTCATTGCGGCGCAGCCAGCGCGCCCACAACCAAGCGGGCAGGGCGAAGAACCAGGCAATCGCGGCGGTAAACAGCAGCATCAAAAAGCCAGCCAGCAACACCGAAGCGCCGCCAAAATGGTGAATGCTGTAGTAGATCCAGCTGGTGCCGGCGCCAAACAGGCCGAAGCCGAAACACCAGCCACGGCCCAGCGCCTGACGTGGCGTCAGCTCGCGCAGGCCGATATAGAACAACCCGGCTGCGACCAGCGCAAACGGCCACAAGTCGAACGGCGCCAGCGCCAGTGTTGTCATGGCGCCAGCCACCACGGCCAGCAAATTACCGGGCCAGCCGGGGCGAGTCAGGCGCTGCATGTCATTCCTTAGCGGGCAATAGGTGTGAGGCGAATCAGGTGAATCCGGCGGCTGTCGGCATTCAGGATGCGGAACCGATAGGCGCCGATCTCGGTGGTTTCGTTACGCTTGGGCAGGTGCCCGAACGCACTCATCACCAGGCCACCAACGGTGTCGAACTCGTCGTCGGAGAATTCGCTGTCGAAGAACTCGTTGAAGTTCTCGATCGGCGTCAGCGCCTTGACCAGGAAGTCGCCACTGGGCAGCGGCTTGATGTAGCTGTCTTCTTCTACGTCGTGCTCGTCTTCGATGTCGCCGACGATTTGTTCCAGCACGTCTTCGATGGTCACAAGCCCTGCCACGCCGCCGTATTCGTCGATCACGATGGCCATGTGGTTGTGGTTGGCGCGGAACTCGCGCAGCAACACATTCAGGCGCTTGGATTCAGGCACGAAGGTGGCCGGGCGCAGCAGGTCCTTGATGTTGAAGGAGTCGCCGTTCTCTTTGAGGATCAACGGCAACAGGTCCTTGGCCAGCAGGACGCCCATGACGTCGTCATGGCTTTCACCGATCACCGGGTAGCGCGAGTGCGCCGAGTCGATCACGGCCGGGAGGAATTCCCGTGGGGTCTGGGTCGCCTTGATGCTGATCATCTGCGAACGCGGAACCATGATGTCCCGAACTTGCAGGTCAGCCACCTGGATGGCGCCTTCGACGATGGCCAGCGCTTCGCTGTCCAGCAACTTGTTCTGATGGGCCTCGCGCAGCAGCTCCAGCAGCTCCTGGCGGTTTTTCGGCTCGTGGGCAAAAGCCTGGGTCAGTTTACCCAGCCACGACTTCTGCCCGTTGCTCGATCGGTCTTCGCTCATAGCGATTACTCTAAATCCTTTGTTGTGTCAGTTAGGGGGTGTATCGGTTTCGTCGTCTGCATAAGGGTCGCGATGACCCAGTTCTGCAAGCAACGTTTGTTCCAGTGTTTCCATTTCCACGGCTTCGTCATCGTCTATATGGTCGTAGCCCAAGAGATGCAAACAACCGTGGATGACTAGATGTGCCCAATGCGCCTCAAGTTCCTTGCCTTGTTCCCTGGCCTCGCGTTCCACCACTTCAACACAGATGACCAGATCGCCCAGCAGCGGAATATCCAGTAACTCATCCGGTACGTCGGCGGGGAAGGACAGCACGTTGGTCGCGTAGTCCTTTTGGCGCCAGGTGTGATTCAGTTCACGGCCTTCGGGCTCGTCGATCAGACGAATGGTCAATTCCGAGTCGGCGCTGCGCTGGCGCAAGGCTAGCGTGCACCATTCACGGAACTGCGCTTCGCTGGGGGCGGGCGCTTCGGTGGCCAACTGCAGGTCAAGCTCAAGCATCGCGGCGAACGTCCTTTGCCGGGGCGTCATCACGGTGATCAAAGCGCTCGTAGGCTTCGACGATGCGCTGAACCAGCGGGTGGCGCACCACGTCTTTGGGCATAAAATGCGTAAAGCTGATGCCCGGCACGTCCTTGAGCACATCAATCACCTGCGCCAGCCCCGACTTCGTGCCCTTGGGCAGGTCAACCTGGGTGACGTCGCCAGTGATCACGGCGGTGGAGCCGAAACCGATACGCGTCAGGAACATCTTCATCTGTTCGACGGTGGTGTTCTGGCTTTCGTCGAGGATGATGAAGCTGTTGTTCAGCGTACGGCCACGCATGTAGGCCAGCGGGGCGATCTCGATCACCTGGCGCTCGATCAGCTTGGCCACGTATTCAAAGCCGAGCATCTCGTAGAGTGCGTCGTAGAGTGGGCGCAGGTACGGGTCGATCTTCTGGGCCAGGTCGCCGGGCAGGAAGCCAAGTTTTTCACCCGCTTCAACCGCCGGGCGCACCAGCAGGATGCGGCGCACTTGCTCGCGCTCCAGAGCATCAACCGCGCAAGCCACCGCCAGGTAGGTCTTGCCTGTACCGGCGGGGCCGATGCCGAAGTTGATGTCGTTATTGAGGATTTCTTTAACGTAGCGCTGCTGATTCAAGCCGCGTGGGCGAATCATGCCTTTTTTGGTGCGCAGGGCCACGCTGGCTTCGGCGACCGGGTTGTTGGCCAAGTCTTCCACGGCAGATTCCTGCAGGTACAAGTGCACGGACTCCGGCGACAGCTCACTGCCCTTGGTTTCGCGGTAGAGGCGGCGCAGCAGGTTTTCTGCAGACGTGGTGTGTTGCGGTTCACCAATAAGCTCGAACTGATTGCCGCGGTTGCGGATCTCGATGCTCAGGCGTTGTTCGATCAGGCGCAGGTGCTCGTCGAACTGTCCGCACAGGTTGGCGAAACGGCGAGCCTCAAAGGGCTCGAGGATAAAACGATGGGGTTCTATAGGTGCGTTCAAGGTCGCTTTTAGCCGCCCTTTGGCTGTTGAGGTGAAACAGAGGATAACGCCAGGCGCTGGCGTGCGAAAGCACTTAAGTCATCGCAATGTGGCGCAGTCCCAATATGCGAGCGGGCGTGTGTGGGAGCGGGCTTGCTCGCGATGGCCTCACCTCGGTGTACCTGCTGGACCGAGGCGCCTGAATCGCGAGCAAGCCCGCTCCCACATTTTGATCTCAATCAGTCAGAAATATGGGTGGGTTACTGCACCAATGACCCGCGCAGCGAGTGCGGTTGGGCCGCATCAATATGCACGTCGGCGAACTGGCCAATCAGGGTGGGCGTGTCGCAACGGAAGTTGACGATGCGGTTGTTCTCGGTACGGCCTTGCAACTCGCCCGGGTCTTTTTTCGAGTAGTCGGTGACGAGAATGCGCTGGATCGAACCGACCATTTGTCGGCTAATTTCGAAGCCCTGCTGGTTCAGGCGATGTTGCAGCGCGTTCAAACGCTCTTTTTTCAGCGCTTCCGGGGTCTCATCTGCCAGGTCGGCGGCCGGGGTGCCGGGGCGCTGGCTGTAGACGAACGAGTAGGAAAAGTCGAAACCGACGTCTTCGATCAGCTTCATGGTCTGCTCGAAATCTTTCTCGGTCTCGCCGGGGAAGCCGACGATAAAGTCCGAACTGATGCAGATACCCGGCACCGCTGCGCGCAATTTGCGCAGTTTGGATTTGTATTCCAGCGCGGTGTGGTTGCGTTTCATGGCTGACAGAATACGGTCCGAGCCCGATTGCACCGGCAAATGCAGGTGTTTGACCAGCTCCGGCACCTCGGCATGCGCCTGAATCAGGCTGTCGGAGAATTCCAGCGGGTGCGAAGTGGTGTAGCGAATGCGCTCGATGCCATCCACCGCCGCCACCACGCGGATCAGCTCCGCCAGGTCGGCCAGGCGGCCGTCTTGGGTCTGGCCACGGTAGCCGTTGACGTTCTGGCCGAGCAGCGTCACTTCGCGCACGCCGTTTTCGGCCAAATGGATGATTTCCGCCAGCACGTCGTCAAACGGTCGGCTGACTTCTTCACCACGGGTGTAAGGCACTACACAAAACGTGCAGTACTTGCTGCAGCCTTCCATCACCGACACGTAGGCACTTGGCCCGTCAATGCGCGGCTCTGGCAAATGGTCGAATTTTTCGATTTCGGGGAACGAGACGTCTACCTGCGGCAACTTGGTGAGGCGCGCGGCGTCGATCATTTCCGGCAAGCGGTGCAGGGTTTGCGGGCCAAATACTACGTCGACATACGGGGCGCGGTCGCGGATCGCGGCGCCTTCTTGGCTGGCCACGCAGCCGCCGACGGCGATCACCATGTCCGGGTTCGCCAGTTTCAATTCGCGCCAGCGGCCCAGCTGCGAGTACACACGGTCCTGCGCCCGTTCACGAATCGAGCAGGTATTGAGCAGGATGACGTCGGCATCTTCGGCGCGGGCGGTGACTTCCAGGGCCTGGTGGGCGCCCAGCAGGTCGACCATGCGCGAGCTGTCGTACTCGTTCATCTGGCAACCGTGGGTTTCGATGTAAAGCTTCTTGGCCATGGGAATCATCAACTGGTGGTAAAGAACCGCGCATTATAGGGGGCATGCCCATTGGTTCCTAGCGCTGTGCATCGGGTGCCATGCTATAGTTCGCGCCCTCTTTTATATCCCCGATGTGTTGTTCGCCCACCATGACCAAACGTGAAGCTCCAATCTATAAGGTGATTTTCCTTAACCAGGGCCAGGTGTTCGAAATGTACGCCAAGCAGATCTATCAAAGTGATCTGTGGGGCTTCCTGGAAGTGGAAGAGTTCGTCTTTGGCGAGCGCACCCAGTTGGTCGTCGACCCGGGCGAAGAAAAGCTCAAGGCGCAGTTCGAAGGCGTGGTGCGCAGCTTTGTGCCGATGCATTCGATCGTGCGCATCGATGAAGTCGAGCGCTTGGGCACACCGAAAATTAGCGAAGCCCGTGGCACCAGCAATGTCATGCCGTTTCCGATGCCGATGCCTGAGAAGTAGGGCTTTAGACCGGGCCGCGCTCTATCGCGAGCAAGCCCGCTCCCACAGTAGACCGAGTTCCCATGCTGGAATGCAGTCAAATGTGGGAGCGGGCTTGC
>NZ_JBLZPT010000013.1:175545-176550 GCF_049199985.1 Pseudomonas kitaguniensis | reverse complement strand
GCCCTGGTCATCATCGCCCGCAAGCTGGCTCGCATCGCGTTTTCTCTCATGAAAAACCTGAGCGAATACCAGTCGAAAGCGGTTTTGGAGGCTTCCCCAAAACCATAGAATCTCCCACAGTTGACCGCGTTCGGTTTGCGATAACCACGAGGTGATTTGTCTTGGTGTCTTGATTTAGCGGTAAATACCGTTCTTGCCATGCGCGGCCATGGCTTGATTGCTGCGTACGCTGATCATCAACTTAATATCAATCCAGTCAACGCCTTGAGCCTTGAGTTTGGGTAACTCGCGCTCCAGCACCGCCAGGGTTTGTGGATAAGGGTGACCGATCATCACCGCCGAGCCCTGTTTGTGCGCGAGCTTGATCGCCGTCTGCAACTGGGTGGTAATCGCCGCCTCGGTGCGCTCGTCATCGAGAAATACATCCCGCGAGACATGCGCCAAGCCGATCTTCTGCGCCTCGGCGGCGGCCACGGTTTGTGCGCTGGTACGGCTGTCGACGAAGAATTTGTTACGCCGTTGCAACTCGCCCATCAACCAGGCCATGGCCGCTGGTTGCGCGGTCATGCGGCTGCCCATGTGGTTGTTGATGCCGGCGGCGTAGGGCACGGCGTTAAACGCGGCGTCCAGGCGTTTGCCGAGTTCTTCGATGGGCAGGTCGGGGTGCCAGGCGAACGGGCCGGTGGCGGGGTCCATGGGCATGTGCAAGATCACGATTTTGCCGGCCTTGTGCGCTTCGCGGGCGAATTCGGCGGCGTGGGGCGTGTCGGGCATGATCGCCGTGGTGACCGGCCCAGGCAAAGCCAGCACGCGACGATCCCGGGGCAGGTTTTGCCCCAGGTCATCGATGATCAGTGTCAGGTAGGCTTTGTGCGGCTCGCTCGCCGGGGGGGGGGGGGGGGCCCCCCCGGAGCGGGGCCCGCCAGCGGAGATGAGGGGCACCCCCCAATAAACCGGGGAGCGGGGTTGGGAGGGCGTTTATCCGGGGGGGCGGCGGGGGCCGTT